>JANXLS010000843.1 GCA_025355035.1 Planctomycetota bacterium
TTGAGTTTTTTCGCATTGACGGAGTGGCACGAATAACATTCGCCAGCGAGGATCGGGCGGATTTTCGATTCGAAAAATTGAATGCCAGCTTCGTCGGATTCGGATGCAATTGTGGCGAATGACGAAAAAATAGTCGCGCAAAAAAGGGCTCCGCGCAAGGCGGTTGAACGATTGAAATCAGCATAGAATGAACGCACGAAACCGTCTCCAATCCGGATGTGGCAAATCTTTGATTTCATACACTCAAAGGGTAGGAATGGTTTCACATTCTTGATCAATATTTTTATAAAAAAGGATTATTCGGATGGAACAACGTGAACCGTTCACGCCAACGGGGTATCGAAGCAACGTGCAGGGTTTCCGGAGCTCGCGACGACCTTGGGGGTAAATTGTCCGAGTGTGCTGCAAACCCAGACAAGTGGGATGGCGAGCTGTACACCAGTCTTCTACTACTTTACGAGTGTCACGGTGGTGGCCGGTGTGCCCTTGTCTTTGATGACGAACTTCTTGATATACCAGCTTTCGGTCATGCCCCAAAGCGCGCTGACGACGAAGTAAAGCACCAAGCCGGCGGGCATGGAGTAGAACATGAGGCTGATGAAGACGGGCATGAACATCATCATCTTGCGGTTCATTTCCTGCTGCGGATCGTCGCTCTTGGTCTGCGGGGTCATGAGCGTTTGTGCTATCGAAGTAATGATGTAGAGGATTGGCAGCAGGTTGATGTTACTGGGAATCCAACTGGTTGAGCCTTGCAGGGAGGCGATTTGATACAATCGATCGGGCTGCGAGAGATCTTTGATCCACAGGAATTCGGCTCCGCGCATGTTGAACGCGTGATTGAAAATTCCGTAGAGGGCGGAGAAGACGGGGGCTTGGACGAGCATTGGAAGACATCCGGCGGCGGGGTTAACGCCCGCTTTTTTCATGACTTCCTGCTGCTCAGCTTGCTCTTTGTATTTGGCGTCCGTGCCCGTGGCGTTTTCGTATTTCTTTTTGATTTTCGCCAATTCGGGCTGGAGCTTCTGCATCTTGTTCATCGACACCATCGTCTTGCGCGTCAGCGGGTGGAGACAGATTTTGATGAGTAGTGTCATCAATACGACGGCGATGCCGAAGTTGCCGAAGAGCTTGTGAAGGCCTTCGAAGACCCACATCATCTGGCGCGCGATCCAATCGACGCGCGGCCAACGCCAGCTAAACATTTCGAAGAATTGAATCGCGAGCTTAAAGTGGTAATCAGCCGGCACGGTCATCAATTTCTTAATTTCTGTTTCGGCCGAATCGAGATTGTGATCGTCGGCAGGACCAAGGTACAGCGCATACGGATCGCTCTGAGCTGTATTCTTGTTCAAAGTCTTGAGTGCGCGGCGGCCCATCACGGCGATGTTGGGTTCGGAGAAACGCTTGTCGTCGGGGTGGTCGATGTTGATGATCGGTGACGCGACAATGCGAACGAGTTGCTGCGGTTCAAGCGAAACGAAGGTGGCCATGAAGAATCGATTTTTGACGGCACCCCACAGGTTTTCCTTGCGGCTGACGGAGCGTCCTTCTTCGCTATCGATTTTGGCGGCATCGGTGCTGATGACCTGCACTTCCGGCTCGGCGTTGTTGGGGCCGGCAGCTGCGACGTCGCGCGCGGCCAATTGGGCTTGGACGAGAACGCGCGCGCCGGCACCGCCCTTTGGGTCGTTGGCGGGGCCGTCCAACAAGATGCCCTGCGGGCCGTACAATTCGTAATAATATTCAACGTCCTGATCGGTGCCATTTTCGAGCTTCAGATCGCAGCGGATGAAACGCTTGTCTTTGAAGACGGTGAAAGTCTTGGTCAATGTGTAACCGGGGAGCGCGTATTCGTAGGCGAGGGTGCGGATGCCAGCGGCATCGAAACCGCCGGAATCTTTGACGCTCCAAGCG
>JANXLS010000858.1 GCA_025355035.1 Planctomycetota bacterium
TGGCAGGGAAGCTGGATTCGCTGTCGCCGTTGCGCGTGTTGCAACGCGGGTATTCGGTGACGCGGCGAGTGGGGGACGGTGCCCTTGTGGATTCCATTAATAAGGTAGCACCGGGGGATCGCATCCGGACGCGCGTGTTAGATGGGGAGTTTGATGCGGTTGTCTCGTGAAGAAAGTTAGGGGTTCGGAATTCCGAGCATTTATTGAGTCCCTGTTCCACCCAGGATTTCGGGTTGGGGTGGAGAACCGAGTACGGTCTCAAGCCGCGGCTACCGGTGGTGGATATGGATGACTCCGTTAGCCTTGCTGGATGGACTTATTAGCTGTGTTTGTTCTACAAACTCCACCTCTAAACGCTAAGCTCGTAAAAGTAATGAAAAGTCCTGCTCAAATCCCTCAATCAAACTGCCGATATGTACGACAGGCGATTCTTTTGTGGGGGAGACGTGTATGGATCGAAATCGGCAGCACGAGGTTACGGCGATCGTTACCGGGCTGGGGTTGGCGGGGATTGCGGCGTTTCTGTGCGTGAGTCTGTACACCCATTCGCCGTATGACACGATGGACTACGTCGCCAATCGAGCGAATGAAATCGACAACAAAGCGGGGTACCTCGGCGCTCAGTTGGCGCATCATGCCTATGCCTTATATGGGTGCGGGGCGTGGGTTCTTACGCTTTTTCTGATGGTTTACGGTGCGATGATGTGTGTGCGCAAGACGATGCAGGGGTTTGTCTTGCGAACGTTGGGCGCGGTACTGATGGCGCTGATGGTGTGCGCTTGGAGTGGTGCGATGGACGCACACACTTCGCTTTCAGATGCCTATCCGGCAGGACCGGGCGGATTGGTTGGGGGGACGTTTGTTGCGCCGATGCTGATCGGCTATTTCGGGAAACTTGGCGTTTATATTGTGCTGGCGCTGATCGGCTTTGTGGCTTGTTTTCTGATCGAGCAGCAGACGACGGAAGCGATGCTGACACTCGTGGGAATCTGTTTCTCGCATGGTGGCAGAGCGATGCTGAATTGGGCTGTTGGCAAGCGTGATCAGGCGTTGAACGGCGGAATGACGCCGGCGATGGCGGGTGCGGCTATAGCGCAGGTTGGTGTTCAGGCACCGATGAAAATGGCTCCAGCTGTGACCGCCCGAAAAGTGAATGATTTCACATTGCCAAAGGCGGATACGAAAGAGAACGAAAAGCCGACACCGCTGGAAATTATCGCGCCTTTACTTGCTATTCCTGAAGAGCGGAAGATGCGTGTTACCCTGACCGAGTTAAAACAAGCGAAAGAACGAAATCTGGCGCGTGCGAATTCAATTCAAGACGAAGAAGCCGACGAAGACGATGTGGACGATGACGAAAAGCTGGATGGGCGCGCCCCGAAAGTTGCTCGCAACACCGAAGAGGAAGAATCTGAACGCCGCCATCAGGAAGCGTTGAGACAGGCGGACGAAGCGGTGAAGAAACGCCAGGAACGCGAACGCATTGCTCGTGAACAACTTGAACGCGATAATCTGGCGCTAGAAAAACTCGAGAAAGAACGCGCGAATAAAGATCACGAACGCGCATTGCAGCAGGAGAAATTCGAAGCGGCGATGGCTGAAGCTGCCGGGGCGAACAACCAAAACGGTGCAGAAGATGGAGAAGGGGTGGGGGAGGGGGAAGAGGGCGAGGATTTTGAAGCCGCTCCGCCTAAACCGCAATTGCCTGTTCACTATGATTTGCCCAAGCATGATTTACTGATCGAAAAAGACGTGACGCCGGAGATTTCCAGCGACACGTTGCGCGATCGTGGCGCGACGATTGTTCATACGTTGTGGGATTTCAAGATCGGTGCGAAGCTGGCGAATATCCAAAGCGGCCCCGCCGTAACCATGTACGAACTGGAACTGGATCCCGGCATCAAAGTCCAGCGCGTGGTCGGATTGCAGGACAATCTTGCGATGGCGATGAAGGCCGAGCACGGCGTGCGCATCATTGCGCCGATCCCGGGACGAAACGCGATTGGGCTTGAAATTCCGAATACAGAAGATCACGTTGTCCGAATGCGGCCCGTATTGGAGTCGCCACAATTCCGAGCGAAGACGTGGACACTGCCGCTTATTTTGGGACGCGATGCGATCGGCAATCCGCTCGTCGCGGACCTTGCGAACATGCCGCATTTGCTGATCGCCGGGACGACTGGATCCGGAAAATCGGTGTGCGTGAATTCGATCATCATGAGCTTGATGCTGATGCGCAAGCCGCATGAAGTGAAGCTCGTTCTGGTCGACCCAAAACAAGTCGAAATGACAGACTTCAAAGGCATTCCGCACCTGCTGACACCCGTCGTGACGGACATGAAACTGGCTGCGGGCGTGTTGACGTGGGCCGTTCAGAAGATGGAACAGCGCTACGAGCGAATGTCGAAGATCGGCGTTCGAAACATCGCGTCGTTCAATAAAAAGACGCCCGAAGAGCGCCTGGCCATGTTGCCGCCCGGCGAGAAGACGGAAGACTTCAAGGACGCGATGCCGTACATCGTTGTGATCGTCGACGAATTCGCGGACTTGATGATGACGTCGGGCAAGGAGATCGAACAAGCCATCGCCCGGCTCGCCCAGAAAGCGCGCGCGGCGGGGATTCACGTGATTCTGGCGACTCAGCGCCCGAGTGCAGACGTGGTGACCGGATTGATCAAGACGAATCTGCCATGCCGCATTTGCTTCCAAGTAAAGAGCAAGCTTGATAGTCGCATCATTCTTGAACAGAGCGGCGGTGAAAAACTGGCGGGTAAAGGCGACATGCTCTTTATCGGCGCGGGCAATTCGAACATCACGCGCGCGAAGGGCGTGTACATCACCGACGACGAAATCAAAGGTGTCGTTAAAGCATGTAAAGATCAGGCAGAACCGGTCTATTCCGATGAAGTCGAACGTATCGCGATGCAAGCGGCGATGGGCGAAGATGGGGATGACGAG
>JANXLS010000920.1 GCA_025355035.1 Planctomycetota bacterium
CCAAACGGGTTTTCGTAGTCCATGCGGTCAATTAATTCGTTCGCGGTTCGGCCAACAGGGCCGCCGACGTCGAGCGTTTTAGCTTTTTCAAAGTCGTCTCGCGCGCCTTTTCGATCGCCTCGGCGCAGACGTCGTTCGCCGCGCAAAAGCAGCGGGATCGGATCGTCGGGTTGGATGTGCGACAGGACCGTCGCGACGCGTTCGCCTTCGAGCGACTTCTTCTGATGATTGAATAGCGCCAGCAGATTGTTGCACATCCGCGAAAGTATTTCGCGGGGCGAAACGGCGCGCAGATGCTCTTCCGGCATGAACGGCTGGCCAAGGGCTTCCACGCGTTCCCTGCAATCGTCGAATTCGATCGAACGCGCGCTGTTGAACGGATCGACCAGTTTGTAATGGTCGCCTTCCGCGCTGGCGACAGTCACGCGGACGATGAAATGCCCGGGCAATCCGATTCCCTCGGCGTTCAAATAAATCCGCCGCGCTACCGCGATGTAAAGAACCGACAGCGTGATCGGCAGGCCCGTGCGGCGTTCCAGCACATCCGGAATGTAGCTGTTTTTGTCATCGTAAAAATTGTCCGAGCGGCCTTGAAATCCTTCATCGCGCCAGAAGCAGCCCAGTTCCTTCACGACTTCGGCCGCGTCGCGATTTGCCGCGCGCTTGGCTTCCTTGCGCGGGATGCTCAGCGCGTTGCAGACGTAGTCGCCTGCGCGTTTCGCGAGGTCGTCGATGTCGCGGATCACACGTTGGATCGGCAGATTCGGGTAGTTCAATTTTGACAGCAGAATCGCTCCGTTTTCGACCCGAAAATTTTTTCGTTCGCGCGACAGGCCGAGAACCAATTCGCGTCCGATTTCGTCGGGCAACAGCATGCGGATCAATCCGCGACTCAGCGCTGCGGCGTTTTCTTGGCGGCTCGCCGCCGCGCGGTGCAGCGCGGGAAGCGCAAGTTCGCCCAGCGCGAGCAACTCGCGCGAGATCTCCGAGCGACGCTCCAGACTGGCGTTTTCCGCCAAATCCAACAGGGTCGCCGCGCGAACCCGACGCCGGAACATTTCCCCGTCCCCGCCGGGTTGCTGGCGCGGATCAGGGCTGGTGAACGGCAACGAATCGTGCATGTATGAACAGGTTCTCCCGGCACGTCATTTGATTTTATTTGGGAGAAATGTCAAGCGAGCTATTTGCCTTTCGGTTCCAAATCTCGGCAGCATCGGAACCCGATGTTCGGAAGCTTCTCTTCCTGGTGCTGGGTGAAGGTCGACATGCAGTTCGCTTCGGAGGCTTTTTCGCTGAACGATCCGCCCATGACGGTGGCATTCGTGGCGTCGCCGTTCTGGTCGTCGGTCCACTCCGCCGCGTTGCCGCTCATGTCGAACACACCGATCGAATTCCGACACGATGTTCGCGCGCCGGACGCGACCAATCCCTTGCTTTCGACGTTGCAGGCTTTCGCGTCGGGATCCCTGCCGTTTCCATAGGGGAAGATCGCATTGGTGCTGCCCTGGCACGCATCTTTCCAACGCGTGCTGGTGCACAGCTTCTTGCCTTCGTTGGCGCACTTCTGATTGGCCAAAACGTACGGCACATCGACCAGCGGCATTTCGCCCGACGTGTTGGGATATTCATACCGATCGATGCAGAAGGCTTTTTTTCGCTCGTCCATTCCCCAGTTGAAATTCTCGTATTTCGCGGTCGGTCGCCGCTCCGAAAACATCGCCTGCCCCTTCGCGTCGCAGTATTTCAGGTCGTCGATGTAATCGAGATACTTGCGCGCCAGCACATCGTTGGGATGGTTCTGCATCGCCGTGTTGAACGCCAGTTTGGCCGCCGAAAGATCGGGCAGCGGCCGCGTCAGAACCTCAACGCCCTGTTTGATGCTCGTCGTATAAATCTTCGGATCGTAATGGCTCTCTTCCAATTGCTTCTTGATCCATTGCTGAGTGTTATCGAGCTTCAAGCTGATCGCTGATTTCTCGGCCTGCGTGTACTTTTCGAACGCCGCCTCCGAATTGCCGCTCTGTGCCAGGCGGTCGGCTTCCGTCAAATTGGCGACCATGGTCTTGCCCGTGTTCATCTCCTCTTCGAATTTCAGCAACTCCTCGTTGCGATAATCCTTGAGGTCTTTCATTTCCTTGTCCAGCTTCCGGTAGGAACCCGTCGCTTCAGTCCATTTGTGCAGCTTGACGGATTCGAGCGCCTGGGTCAGATATAATTTCGACAGCGTTTCGAGCGCCATTTCATAGAGTCGCTTCGCGCGCGACGCCTTGCGCGGCATCAGCAGGCTGGCGAGATCCTTGTATTTTTCAGCGCCGCCTTTCGGATCGGTGAACGCCAGCGCTTCCGCCTGTTGAATATCGAATTCGTCGGCAGCATCGACTTTCAACGCGTCGACGTTGATGAAGTTGAACGAATGCGTTCGCAGCTCGTCTTTCGCCTTGGCGTAATTGTGTCCCGTCATCAATTGACGAACTTTGGTGGAAAGGCTCTGCTCCTGCCAATACTGGTAGCCGACGATGCCCAGCGCCGCGAGCAGGAAAACGACGACGAACGTCACCGCCGCGTTGCCCGAGCGCTTCTTCGCAATCTGCGCAATCTGCGCCTGAGCCTTGCGGTTCGCCGGATTGAGGACCGCGATGTCTTTCCAGCAATGAATCGCTTCGCCCAATCGGCCGCGCTGCACCGCTTCGGCGGCACGGTCGAGCAACTGCTTTTCCTTGTCGCGCAACACCGTGATTTCGTCGGTCAAACGCGCGACCGTGCGATTCGTCGGATCGGTGTCTCGCGCCCCGCGATACAAATTCAACGCGCCTTCCAGTTCACCCTGCGCGCGCAGTGTCTGACCGTGCTGAACGTACGCTTCCACGATGCTCTTGATCGCCTGCGGATGGCCGGGGCGCAGATTCAGGATCGGCTTCCATGTCTCGATCGCCTTATCGTAGTTCTGTTCCAGATTGTACTGATAGCCTTCCTTCAACAGGAAGTCGATACGCTGGATCTTCCCTTCAGAATCCTTCAATCCCAACCGCGCCTGTTCACACGACGGGTTGACCTTCAGCGCGTCTTCGTATGTCGCAATCGCTTCTTCCAACCGCCCCTGCCGCGCGAAACTTTCACCTTGCTCAGCGAGTTTCGCGGCCGGCACCACGATCACGCGCAACTGCTCGATCTGCTTTCCAAGTCCGTCGTCGCGCAGTTCCGCCGGTGTGCCGTCCCAGATTTTGATCGCGTTTTCAAACTGACTCGCCGCAATGGCGTTTCGAATGTCGTTGACCAGCGTTCGCTTCAGCGCCAGTCGGCTTTCGATATCCTTCAGCAGGTTGCGCAGCGTTGCATCGTTGGGATCGAATTCCGCCAGGATGCGGCATTCGCGCTGCGCATCGAGCAGCATCCCGCGCTTCAGCAAGCTGTCCGCGTTTTGTCGGCGCGTCGAAAATTCGTGTTCAACTTCTTTCTCCACGCGTTGCCGCGTCGCGTTGTCCAGCGTGCTCGAATTCAGCGCCAGCAGATACGCTTTGATGGCGTTCACGCGATCGCCGCGTTCGAGCATTTCATCGCCGCGCGAAACGTTGGCATAGCCGTCGTCCATCCCGCCCATCTGCCCCATGCCGGGCATCCCGCTTGCGCCTCCACTGAGGACGCTGTTGACCCGTGACTGCTCGCCGCCGCCGGGCATGAACCCGCCGCCCATTCCCGGTAATCCGGGCATCCCAGGCATCGATCCGCGCTGCGGATTGGGCCCACCGCGGCGCGCTTGCGACGCGACGTTCGTGACCTGTGGTTGTTGCTGCGACGCCGGCCGGCCAAAATCGGTGTTGCCGCTGCCGGGGCCGAATCGCGACTGCACATTCGGCCGCTGCGGCCCAACATCGCTGTGCGTCTGCTGCTGCGGCGAAATTTGAAACGCGTCCTCGAACGGGCTCGCGCCACCTCCTCCGCTCGCTTCGGCCTCCTCGGCTTTTTTGATCGACGCCTCAATCGCTTCGAGCACTTCCGTGAACGACTGATAGCGATGCTCGCGCTTCTTTGCCATCATCTTGCAGATGACATCCGAGATGGCGCGCGGAACGGTCGGCAGCACTTCGTTGGGCGGGATCAGCGCTTCATGCTTGTGGCGATACATCGTGGACATCGCCGTTTCCGCTTCGAACGGCAACCGGCCCGTGATCAGGCGGTACCACGTTCCGCCGAGCGAATAAATATCCGATCGACCATCGACTTTCTTGCCGTCGCACTGCTCGGGACTCATGAACGCCGGCGTACCCATCACCGAATCGACGGACGTCTGCGTCCCGGAGCCGTCCGCTTCCTTCGCGAGGCCGAAGTCGGAGACTTTGATTTGACCTTTTTTCGTGACCATCAAGTTTTCGGGCTTGATGTCGCGATGGATGATGCCGGTCGCTTGAGCCGCTTCCAACCCCTGCGCCGATTGGTAAATGAATTCCGTCGCTTCGCGCCATCCCAGCGCGCCACGCCGTTCAGCTTGGAGTTCCGCAAGGCTCTCGCCTTCGATCAACTCCATGATCATGAAATTGACGTTCTGATCCGTACCCACGTCGTAAACGGCCAGAATGTGGGGATGATTCACGCGCGCAATCGATCGCGCTTCTTTCTGAAAGCGAGTGACAAAATTTGCGTCGTTGGCCAGATGCGGTGCCAAAACTTTGACAGCGACGATTCGATCCAGCGACTTCTGGCGTCCCTTGTAGATGACGCCCATACCGCCTTGACCAATGATCTCGAGGATGGCACAGCCGCCAATGGTCTGATTGATGAGCGGATCGGACATGGGCCAACAGCTCTCCGGTGCAAGCACCTTAATAGGGCAATTCGACGGATTCAACGTCGCCGGTCACTTATCGGTATCGTTCGATGCAGCATAAGACCGACGCTACCGCTTGAATCCTACTTCTTCGATCCTTTTCGCATGACAAATTCCTAACGGCCGTTTTCAATGATCGTCAGAATTGACAGCAAACAGTTTGCCAGCGTGTCGCGACACTGCCGATAGCGCTCGATATACCGCCCACCGGGTTCTGCAATATCATCGTTCGCTTGGGAAAGCAACTGAATACGATCCGAACAAAAAGGCATAAATTCCACAATGCTCTCGCGATGCGCGCGCGTCATCGTGAAGATCCAATCAGCGCTGTCGACCAGTTCCGGCGTTAACAACGTCGCCCGATGATCGCGAATATCCAAACCCGCTTCAGCCATCGCCTGTATCGACAGCGGGTGCGCAGGCTGTCCCGCTTGAGCGTTCGTCCCCGCCGACAGCACACGCACCGGCATCGTTCCTTCTTCGACCGGCCGCCGAGCCAACGCCGCCCGGCACATTCCCGCCGCCATCGGACTGCGGCACGTATTTCCCGTGCACACAAACAGCACCGTCGGAGCCGCCGTCAGCAGGATATCGACTTCCGAAACCGCCCCTTCGCGCTGCACCGACACCGAATGATCCGTCACTTCCACAACCGTCGAAAGCTTCCCTTTCGGAGCCGAACCGCCTTCTAATACAAGGTCGATCTGCCCATCGAACGCCGCTCGAACCTGCGCCGCCGAAAGCCCATCGCAAACCCGCCGCCCCACACCGTCGCCTACCTTATTAGTACGCAACGTCGCGTTCGAAGCCGCCACTGCAAACCCGCATTCCGCGATCAACGACCGCGCCAGCGTGTGCTCCGGCAACCGCAGCCCCACATTCCCGCCACCCGCTCGCGGCACGACCAACGTCAACGTCCCCGGCCAATACAACCGCGCCAATTTCTGAGCTGTCCGCGAAAGTCCGCCCGCAAGCTGCTCCGCTTGCTTCACCGACCCAACCAGAAGTGAACAATTCTTCCCGTCCAACTTCCCCTTCACCCGCGCCAATCGAGCCAACGCCTCCGGATTTCGAGCATCCGCGCCTAGACCATACACCGTCTCCGTCGGAAACGCCACCAACCCGCCGTCGCGCAACACCTGCGCCGCCCGGCTCACCTTCGCAGCATCCGCCGCCCCATCCAACGTAACATACTCAGTCCGCATAGTTTAGCCGTAGGACGTGCTGTTAGACCGTCCAGTTTCGAGGAACCGCGATTGCAAGGAAGCAGCCCAACGCTTCTCGTTTCAAAATTTGCACGAGGCGCACAAGAGCCGGGACCGCGGGGGAGCGACACAATTGGCCACCCCATTTTCGTTCCATAAAATGCACTACGTGCAAAAATTCCAATCCTAAGCGGCCCGATTTACTTTATTTTCCATCGTAAAGACATTCGATCAAACACTTTCGGAATAATCCATTCACACAATAATTCCCGCCAAGATCACGATCCCCAATCCGTCCATCTAAACAACAGACCCACCAAAAAGTTTACCCCAATCCCCCACCCCCTCTTTTTTCTTCGCCGTTCTTTGCGCCTTTGCGTCTTTGCGAGAGACAAAAGTTCACTTCCGTTTCAAAGCCCGCCCCGCAATATCCTTCCGATAGTGCGCCCCATCAAACGTAATCTTTTCGCAAGCCTGATACGCCCGGCTCACCGCCAATGGCAGCGTCGCAGCCGTGGCCGTCACGCCCAACACGCGCCCGCCGCTGACAGCCACCGTCCCATCCTTCAATCTCGTCGTCGCGCCGTGGAAAATCTGCACCCCTTCAGCCCCCTGCAACTGCCCTTCAGCATTCAACCCGTGAATGACCGCCCCCGTCGTCACCTTCGCCGGGTAGCCCTCAGCCGCCATCACCACGCACACCGTCGGTTCCTCCGAAATCTGCATGTCAAAGTCGCCCAGCTTTTCGTTGATGACGGCTTCCATCAAATCGACGATATCCGACTTGATCCGCGGCAGAATGCACTGGCATTCCGGATCGCCAAACCGAACGTTGTACTCCAACACCTTCGGCCCCGATTCCGTAACCATGATCCCCGCGTACAACACCCCTTTAAAGGGCCGTTCCTCGCGCCGCAGAGCATGCAGCGTCGGCACCAAAATCTCGCGAACAATCCGCGTCTCCAGTTCAGCCGTCACGATCGGAGCCGGCGAATACGCGCCCATCCCGCCCGTGTTCGGCCCCATGTCGCCATCGAGTACGCGCTTGTGATCCTGCGTACTCGGCAGCACAGCCAGCGTCGATCCATCCGTCAACGCCATCACGGACGTCTCTTCGCCCTTCAGCATCTCTTCAATCAGTATCGACTTCCCAGCATCGCCAAACTCCCCATCGACCATCGCGCGCGTGATCGCCGTCTCCGCTTCGACCGCGTTCTCGCACATCAAAACGCCCTTCCCGGCAGCCAGTCCATCCGCCTTGATCACCAGCGGCATGTCGCGCTCCTTCACATATTCAATGGCACGTTCAGGCTCCGAAAAGACAACATAATCCGCCGTCGGAATGCCGTGCTTGCGCAACAGATTCTTCGTGAGAATCTTCGACCCTTCCAACTCCGCCCCACGATACCCCGGCCCAAAACACGGGATGCCCAGTTCGTGCCCAATCTTATCCACAAGCCCCAGGACCAGCGGCGTCTCCGGCCCGATCACAATCAAATCCGGCTTCTCCAACCGAGCCAGCCGCATCAGCTTCTCAACATCATCCGCCTTGATCGGCGCCAGCTCCACAGCCGACCCATTCTTACAACGCCCCAAAGCAATCCCAGCATTCCCCGGCGCACAAATAAGCCGCGTCACGCGATCGCTCTGCGCCAATTTCCAACACAAAGCATGCTCCCGCCCACCCGACCCAATAACCAAAACTTTCATGAATTTCCGCTTCCCAAAAAGTCCTTCCCTACCACCCCATCAGCACCACACTCCGCCCCTTATTTTATGCCATTCCCCTCAATTTGGAAGCAATAAACCCCCACGACCTTTCCCAACAAATCACGCCATCTAGTGTGGTGAATCACTCTGGATGATGATTTGACGCCGGGTATTTTGAACGTGATCGAGGCGTCTGGCGACGGAGCA
>JANXLS010000955.1 GCA_025355035.1 Planctomycetota bacterium
CAAAGAAGTCGAGCGTCTCACCAAAGTCGAGAAGGCTCAATCCGCCGACTTGGAAAGCGCGAAGGGAACAATTCAACGTCAGGCCGACCAGATTCAAGAACTCGTCCGCGAGCGCAACTATTGGAAAGGCAAGCGCCTCAGCAAAAAAGAGTGCGGCACGCTTAAGGAAGAGGAGAAGCGCTACCTCGACGTCTTCGAGCAGCGAAAAGGTGACCGCGAATACATGAAGGACGTGTGCTGCGTCGTCCGGCGCTTCGTCAAAGAGTTCGGTCCGGATCTCAACGTCGCCGAGATCGACGAGCACAAAGTCGCCGAATGGCTGCTCGTCTACAAATCGCCCTCGGGCAAGCCGATCACCGAGACGCGGCGCAAATTCGTCCGCACCGCCGTCCTGAAATTCCTTGCCGTCGCGACGAAGAATAGCTTCGACCGCGTTGCGATTCCCCTTGTCTCCACGCACAGCATCCGCCGAGAACAAAAGGAAATTATCTGGCTGGAGCGCGAAGACGCCGAGCGACTCGTCGCCAGCATGTACAAAATGCACGGCGAATACTGGGGTGACGTTGCGCGCATTCAGCTCGACCAAGGCTGGCGACCGGAAGAGTTGCTCATGCTGCGCACCGATTTGGCATCCGAGAAAACAATCACGCTCGATGTCGTCGAAGGCGAAGCGGCGAAAACCGGCAAGCGCACGATACAGGTTCCCGGCACTGCGCTTGAAGCCGTCGCCCGGCGCATCGCAGCCGGTGCGCTTGTTTTGTTCCCACGACGCGGACTGATAGAGAAAGCTCGCAAGCCGCACCTCGAACGCTCCGGCCCAATCCACACCGCCATGTGGTATCCGACGGTTTTCGACAAAACCTATCTCCAGTTGCTGCGCAGCGCCGCCACGGACGCCGACATTAAAAAGCGCATCGACTGCCGTATCCTGCGCCGCACGTTTGGTTCGCTTCAACTGCGCGCCGGCAAGCGCGATCTTGAAGTCGCCGCGCTGATGGGCGACCGCCCGGAAACAGTCCGTCGCCATTACGCGCGCATTCTCGCGGAAGAAATCATGATCGACCTCGCGCCCCGTATGAAAGTGCCTGGGCCTGCGCTTGAAGCCTTCGCTCGCTCGTGACGGCACCTAAATTTCCAGGCTATTTGCGTTATAATATAATGATAGGCGCTCTCCTTTGAAGAGGCCAAGATTCATGCATTTCAACACCGCCGCGTACTATCCGAATCCAATCCCTCTTTTTAAATGCAATAATTCGGTCCAATAAACTCCGCAATTCAATTAGAGAATGTCACGGCACGCCCACGTCGCATCATTCAAAAAAATATTTCAAAATCTTAAAAAATCATCCTGCGCAAGAGCCTAAAGGGTGGCGGCAACAGCCGGTGCCAAGGGGTTGGCGTTGCGCAATTGTTGTCGCGCAGGTCTTCTCAAATGGGAACGCCCGCCAAGACGAATCATAGGAGAATTTGCAATGCCAAATTTTAAGACAGTCATCTACACCCGCTTTTCGTCAGAAATGCAACGCGAAGATTCATGTACGGATCAGGAGCGAAATGTCCGCAACGGCCTCGCTCATCGCGGCATCGATTTGAGTGATGTCGTAGTTCTCAACGACCAAGCCGAAACGGGAACGAAAACGGATCGCGCTGGTTTCATGCAGTTGTGCGCAATGGTCAAACGCGGCGAAGTGGGCATCCTCGCGGTCGATGACCAAAGCCGTCTCAGCCGCGCGGACAGCGCCTACGCTTTTATCCAGGACTTGGTCTTCGCTGGTGGTCGCTTCATTTCCATCGGCGAAGGCATCGACACCGCGAACGAAGGCTGGGAGCTGAGCGCCAAAATGACGGCGTTGCACAACAGCACCAACACGCTCGAAATCGCGCGCCGTGTCCACCGCGGACAAGAGGGCCGCGTGCTCGACGGCGACGGCAGCGCCGGTGATCTCGCGTTTGGATATCGCTCGGAATTCATCGATCCGCACTGGGCTGAATATTCGCGACGCGGTCCGAAGCCCAAGAAACGCGTCGTTGTCCATGAACCCGAAGCCGCGTGGGTGCGACAGATCTTCGAGTGGTTCAAAGATGGTCATCCGATGCAATGGATCGCACGCGAACTCAACCGCCTGAACGTGGAGAAGGGAACCAAAAGCACGAAGCCGGGCTGGCATCACTTCATGGTTCGCCGCATCCTGGTCAATAAAAAATATATCGGGATATGGACGTGGGGCCTGACCAAAACGAAGCGCGATTCAAAGGGCAAGACCAAACAAGTCCCCGTCCAAGCCGGTCGCGTTGTTGTCCGCCAGCGTCCCACGCTGCGCATCGTCTCCCAGGAATTGTGGGACGCCGTGCAAGCCGTTCTTAACCGCCTCAATGCTGCCTATGGCCAGAAGCCCGGCCAAAACCGTCGTGGTCCGCGC
>JANXLS010000965.1 GCA_025355035.1 Planctomycetota bacterium
CCGTAAATCTCGATTGATATTCGATCTTTAACCCAATTACGACCAACGAAAAAACTGCCACTGCCCAGAGTGTCTCTGTCATTATTCCGATCTGCCCCGGAACTTCAGATTTTAATTGATACGCGCGAAGTTCCTTTGGGGCAAGCCGGTTATTTCGTGACGTGGTTAGTCCGAGCTTGAAAACCCGCGTATCAATAAGTTATCGGTATGCTGTGTGGGTAATCTGTAGTACACGAACACTTTTTGAGCGTCGCGTGTTGAGAGAGTTCCGGTCAGGTTCCGGCATTTCGAGACTAGACATCTTCCCGCTCGTACGGTAGGCCCCTGAATTCTCTCTCAACGAAACTGGTATAACCCCCGGTCAGGTCCGGTATGCCCCAAGAAAACTCCCGCTTGGTACGGTATGCCTCCTGAAACTACTGAAAAGCCCGACGGGTGGCGGTGGCCCCGAGAATACTCGCTCGGTTCGAGAACCGCTGCTTTTCCACGTTTCCTTTTACCACGAAGCATTGAAATTGTCAAATTCAGAAATTGAGAGTTCGCCGAACGCACGTTTTCAGGCTAAGATTTGCACCAAGGATCGAAAAGTCGTGATGATTGCGGTTTCGGGATGAAAAATCGGTTCAAAATGACCTATTGTTTTGATAGGAGGAAAAATGTCGCTGAATTTACGCGTCTTTATTGTGGAGTCTCCGAGTACGCTCGACCTATATAAGGGGCGGCATGAAGGCACGTCCCTCTGTTCAACGCTGAATCTTTCGGATATTCCGTGCGACTACAGGTTATGCGCTGACAAAGTGCACCTCAAGGACGCTCTCAACCCGACTCGATTTAAGGATTCCGCAAGCAAAGGAGAAAATCCTGTACTGCATATTAGTGCTCATGGCAATGTCGCGGGAATTGTGCTAACTTCTGGCGAAACACTCAACTGGGTTGAGTTGCACGATCTCATTCGGCCGATCAACGATGTAGTTGGCGGGAGTTTACTTTTGGGAATGTCATCCTGCAAAAGCTCTTGGGCGCGACTCATCGCAACGTCGGCGGACGGTAGACCACCCTTCCTCGCAATGGTGACGAATTCTGGGAGCCCCATGTGGAGCGAAACAGCGGTTGGATTCTGTACGTTCTACCACTTAATGCAGCGTCTCGAAGTCGCCAGCAAATCGCCAATTGAAGTAATGAAAGACGCATCCGGAAACGCAAATTTCGAACTTGTGGGCGGGCAACAGGCTGTCGATTTCACAAAGGTGTTCAAAATTCTGGCAGAGAAAATCGTTTCAAACTAAAATGCGTTTAATGCCGGCTGCGCTTCATCACGTTCGATGGTCAAGAGCTGTCCTTGCCGGGTCTGTGGTCCCGACGCGCTCCCAAGCACCACGGAGCGCAAGAGAAGGGGTGCTCCGTGGGCTGACCGTCAGCTCGCCTTGCCCCGTCGCCGCAGGAGGACCGTTCCGAGCGGCGCAAGGTATGCCACCGTTGACGTGGCGTACAGCCTGGGGAGCCTCCATCATCCCCAAGCTCCATAAGGCTTTGCGAGTTTCCTTCCTTTCCGTCATTTTGCTTGATTTTTTCAACAGGGGCCACAACAGGGGCCACTTGACCAACGGCTTCGGCCAAAACGGCCTCAGCTGCGGTGCGTTTCAAC
>JANXLS010000860.1 GCA_025355035.1 Planctomycetota bacterium
TGCGTCCAAAAATTTTCGTTGAATTGGGCGTTGGAAACGGTGAGTCGTATCTCGCCATCTGCGAGGCCGTCTCAGCGCTGGGAATGAAGATTTCGTGCTATGGAGTCGATGCGTGGAAAGGCGATTCCGGGAGCGACTCGCTGAACAATCTGCGCGTCCAACATGATTCGCTGTATGGCCAGTTTTCGCGCCTGATCGACAGCTCATTCGACGAGGCTGCCGCGCATTTCTCCGAAGGCAGCGTGGAACTTCTCCACATCGACGGCAGCCACACCTACGAAGCCGTCTGCCACGATTGGGAATCGTTTCGACCCAAAATGAGCCGCAACGGTATCGTCCTCTTTCATTTTACAAATCGGCGCGAAGGCGATTTCGGTGTTTGGAGATTGTGGGAGCAACTCCGCTCGACTTACCGGCATTTTGAATTCCTTCATGGTCACGGCCTCGGAATACTTGTCCTAAGTCCCGGCATTTCCGAATCGTTGAACCAATTTCTGACGATGGCCGAAAAAAATCCGGGTCTTGTCCGCGCTTACTTTTTCGCGCTTGGGAACCGGGTCACGCTGCACGCCAAAGCCGGAGCCGAAATCGCAACGATTCAGGCGCTCGAATCGAGAATTCAGCAGCTTGAAACCGCGGAGCGTGGACATGCGGAAGAACTCGATCGCGCCGTTAAATTAAGCCATTCGCGCGCGGACGAAATGGCGAAGCTTGAACGCGTCGCCGGGGTGCGCGCGGATGAAATTGCAGAATTGAAACACGTGCTTGAATCGCGCGCCGCCGAAGTGACAAAGCATCAACAATCAACAAGCGCGCATGTCGATGAAATCGACGCGTTGAAGCGAACATGTCGGGCGCACGAAGCGGATATTGAAAAACTAAAGGAACAGTGCCAATCCCATGCAACAGTTGTCGAAAAGCTGAACGGCCAGCATCAATTGCAGACCGACGAAATCGCCAAGCTTGAACAAACCTGTCGTTCACGCGCAAATGAAATCGACGCATTGAAGGCAACCATTTCGTCGCACGTCGAAGGCAACGCAAAACTCATAACGACCGTTCAATTGCATTCGGACGCTGCGGAAAAACTCAATCAACTCGCACAAGCGCGCGCGGTTGAAATTGAGCGCCTTGAGAAGTCGGGTCGCGTTCAATCGGATGAACGAGATGCGTTGACGCGCAAAATTACGTCGCTCGAAGCCGAAATCGCGCGGCTGAATACGCAGAACAAATTGCGCGCTGAGGATGTCGAAAAACTCGAAAGGACTGCGCGAACGCGCGCGCAAGAAATGGAAGAGAAGGAGCGTGGCTTCAAAAAGCAAACCGAGGATGCCGAAAAAGTCGCACGATCTCACTCAACTGAAATCGCCGCGTTGGAACGCAAAAACGCAGATGACATTGCAAAAATCCAGCGTTCACTCGGCGACGAGATCGCGAAACTCGAACGTGCCCGCGCTTCTCGAGAGGATGACATCAAGCGGCTCAACGTGAAGATCGACGAACGCGACGAACAGATCCGAGCGCGGGATGTCGAATTGCTCCAACAAAAGGCCGCGCTCGAAAAACGCGCTGCGGAAATTACAACATTGAGCGATGCGAAATCCAAATTGGAAACCGATCCAAGCTTCACATGGGGCCGCATCATTCTCGCTCCCTTTCGCGTTTTCTCGAGGAAGAAAACTGTGTCGAAGCCTTCGGTCGTAAAGAAATAGAGCGCATCGCGAATGTGCTATTGACCCGCGCATGGTCAAAGAGACAGCGACCTTTCGCGAGCCGCCGCCGTTCCCCTCCTCCATTGTTCCGCTTCGCCCACATGAAAAATGGACGCTTGCGAATGCGGATTCAGAGATTTTGAATAATGGACTTTAGCGCAAAGTCCCGTATACTTTTTGCTCCTTTGCTGTTGCCTGCGTGGATGGGGGAGGTTCGCGCGGGTCGCTCTTTTTTCTCCTTTGGCGGACGAAGCGTTGAACGTTTCCCCGCCCGTACAGCAGTCCCAGAGGAGTTCAGTAATGGCCAACACGTTGTTCACGTCCGAATCTGTGTTTCCGGGTCATCCGGACAAGGTTGCGGATCAAATCTCAGACGCGGTTCTTGACGCGATGCTCGCGGAGGATCCGCTTTCGCGCGTCGCATGCGAAACGCTGGTCACCACCGGGCTGGCGTTGATTGCCGGCGAAGTCACCACCACCGGTTATGTTCACATTCCCGATATTGTCCGCAAAGTTGTCGCCGATATCGGCTACACGGATTCCGGCATCGGCTTCGAAGCCAAGAGCTGCGCCGTGATGGTCACGCTCGACCGCCAAAGCCCCGACATTGCCCGCGGCGTCGATGAAGCCACGTCCCTGAGCAAGGATATCGGCGCCGGCGATCAGGGCATGATGTTCGGTTACGCCAATCGCGACACGCCCACCTACATGCCGCTGCCGATCTCGCTCTCCCATAAGCTGAGCGAAAAGTCGTTCGACATACGCCGCAGCGGCGAACTCAGCTACTTGCGCCCGGACGGCAAGTGCCAGGTCACCGTCGAATACAACGGCCGCAAGCCGGTGCGCGTGCACACCGTTGTCATCAGCCTCCAGCACACGCCGGAGATGAACGACAAGCAGGAGCAGCTCAAGAAAGACGTGATCGAAAAGATCATTAAGGGCGTCATTCCGGCCCAACTGCTTGACCACAACACGATCTATCACGTCAACCCGACGGGCCGTTTCGAAGTCGGCGGACCGCATGGCGACTGCGGTTTGACAGGTCGCAAGATCATCGTCGACACCTACGGCGGCTACGCCCCGCACGGTGGCGGAGCGTTTTCGGGCAAGGACCCGACAAAGGTCGATCGCAGCGCAGCTTATTTCGCGCGCTATGTCGCGAAGAACATTGTCGCGGCGGAATTGGCCGACGAAGCGCAAGTCCAGGTCGCGTACGCGATCGGCGTGGCAAAGCCCGTCAGCGTTCTCGTTGAGACGCGCGGAACCGGAAAAATCTCCGACGAAACGCTGGCCGGCTTGGTCAGTGAGTTCTTCGATTTCCGCCCGCGCGCAATCATCGAAACGTTGAACCTGCGCCGCCCGGTGTACCTCGAAACCGCGCGCAATGGCCACTTCGGCCGCGAACTCCCGAACTTCACATGGGAGAAGACGGACAAGGCCGAAGCACTGAAGAAGGCTGCGAAGCGCTAAGAAAATTTTGGCGATTTCGCACCAGTCTATTTTTAAAGGAGAGAGCGGCCCTCGCGGCCGCTTTTTCGTTGATGTGCTTGTCCAGACAATGTGCAATAAATTTTGCATCGTCCATTTGCCATTCTTCATATGTCTTTTTGCTGCAAAGCCGCGAACACTATGAGCAATGGAAATTGACAAATGACAAATGGAATATGTGCCGTCATGCCTGACACCATCGTAGCCATCTCCAGCCCCCCGGTAGCCCTGCCATCACCAGCACAGAGAACAGTGCCGCTTGCGATGCTGCGCCTATCCGGGCCGAACGCCGCCGCCTGTGCTGACCGCGTTTTCAAGATCGCCCTCCCCGAGTCGCTCGAGCGATCCATCAGTACGTTTGCAAATCGTCCCAGAAAAGACGCTTCGAAAATTCCATCCGATCTTGCCGGGGTTCTCGCTGAGAAAAAATGGCGGCGGATCGCCGGACAGGTGTCCTGGCGCCAGATCGAATTGAAGGCTCACGCGTATGTCATGCCTGCGCCGAAGAGCTACACTCGAGAACATGTGGTTGAATTGTATGTGCCTGGCTTGCCCTGGCTTGTTGATGAATTATTGGACGCGCTGATCGCAGCCGGCGCGCGAACGGCGCAGCCCGGCGAATTCACGCGCCGGGCATTTGAAAACGGGCGCATCACGATTGAACAGGCTGAAGCCTTCGGAAAACTTATCGCCAGTTCCACGGCCGACGAGGCGCGAGCTCACGCCGCGCAGCTTTCAATCCACGCCGGAGTGCAGCGTCGGACGTTGAAGAAAGACCTCGAGGATTTGCTCGCGCAAGTCGAACTCGGTTTGGATTTCGCGCACGAAGACGTCGTCGTCATCTCGCTCGACGACATGGCCCAGCGACTGAATCAACTTCGCCAGAGAGCGATCACGCTGGCTGACGGTTCCGCGCGCGAAACCGAACATTCAACCGCGACGCATTCGCCGCGAATCGTGCTCGTCGGACCCACGAACGCC
>JANXLS010000863.1 GCA_025355035.1 Planctomycetota bacterium
TCGCGATCGCCTTCTCCTCGAGCGTATTCGCGCCGGATGCCGCGAGAATACAGAGAATGAGTTGCTTGTCCGTCTCGGTCTTGGCTTCAAAGCCGTAACACAATCCGATCTTGTGAATCGTCCGAAAGGCCAGAGTAATAAGCGCCGGGATGTCAATCGGGGCAGCAAGGAAGCCAAACGGACCTGCTGCTGTTCCTTCAGCGGCGGCAAGACCAATGGCCCAATTGTGGCATTCGTTGGCAAGACGATCCGACACTTCAAGGTCTTTCGATTTTAAATCTGAAATCGCCTCGACTTTGGCGTCACGGATGATGTCGCCATGATCGGCAAGAAATTGGCCAGCCGAATTGCTGCCTTCCAACGCGCCCCTCATCGCCGCCTCGGGCACTACTTGTCGAAGAAGCCACGCCACCGGCCCGAGCACGTAACCGACTGCTTGCGAGACGACTCCCGGCTCTTCTTTCTTCCACGCTTTGATTTCGCCGATTTGCGTTTTTTCGTAATTTGTTAGATCGTTTGTCATAATTTTTCTCGTAAAAACATTAGCGCCAACCAAGCCGCCGCTCCACAGGCCCCGCAAAGGGCATGATGGCTTCCCGAAAACTTATTCACAAAACGAGCATCACCTTCAACGTGTGTGCCCAATGTAAAGGAATTCCGAATAACGTCCAATGGCTTTATTCTTATGATTATAGTCTGTGCGCATGAGAGCGTTCCCCAGCCGATTGGCATTGGGGGAACGTCTATGGCAAAAAGGACAACGAAACCGCGCTTAAAGCGCATCAAGCACGCCGAAATCGTCACCGGTTTTGGCGAACGCCTTCGCGCACTGCGCCTGGCAAGCGGCCTATCGCAGGCGGAACTGGCATCAAAGGCGCAGGTCCATTGGACGTACATCGGCCGGCTTGAGCACGGTCAGGCAGCGCCCGGCCTCGATCTGATTGAGCGGCTGGCCAAGGCGTTCAATACGTCAGTGATGGACTTGATCCCAACCGGTGGAGCCGATCCAATTCCTTTTCTTCATGAGCGCGCACGTACGCGTTTCGAATCTATTCTTCAGCGTGGCGATCGATCCACCCTCGGCGTCCTAAACGCTATCTTGACAATGATGGACGACTCTATGTCACGGCGGTCGTAATCGCCGGTTCAACTCTCTCATGCTAAATACTCTAAACATTTAGAGAATACATTGATAAGCCGTTTCGTTCTGCCGATACGACAGCATGAAAATGCCATCCGAAATCGAGCCTGAAATCCTGTCGAAACAGGACCGTCGCCGGATTTACTCGCTGCTTAAATCACGGTCGATCGAAAGTTATTGGGAGGTGGGACGTATTCTCGACGCCCTGTTCGTCGATCGCGTTCCATACAAGGCGTGGCCAAAAATTGAAGCAGAACTGCGTGCCGTCGGTGAGGACGCACCCACAAGCCAGGCGCAGTTGCATCAATGCCGCCGCATCAGCGCGACGTGGACGAAGGCTGACGTGAATGCCGCGATGAAAGTAGTGCTGCCGTGGGGCCACGCGATCAATATTGTTCATGTCTGGAGCCGGGGCGTGGAACTCGGCAAGCCGGAACTGATCGACCGATGCAAGAAGCTGGTCGCGGATTATGGGGCGCTTGGATATGGGGAAATGAAAGTATGGCTGCTGGAACTAAAGGCGCTCCAGAAGCACGCGCGGGCCGGCAACGCATTCATCTCCAAGTACAGGCTGCTCAGCGAAAAGAGAGCTGCAGTCACGCGGAGTCTTAACGCGGCGACGCAAATGATCCGGGAGTTGAAAGAATTCGTGCCGCGAGATGCGCGCGCGGGATGTGATGCGCTGGGTGCTGAAGCGGAATCGCTGAAGCAGAAGGTTGAACGATTCTGCGACGATAACTTGGAAAAACTGCGGGAATCGAAATGAAGCTGACCAGTTGGAGCGTTGTGAACGAATACCACACCCGCTCATTCCCGTTGCTTGACGCCGTGGCCAAGAGCCTCGTCGACCATCCCGAGGTTCAAGTGGTCACCGTCACCGGCCACAC
>JANXLS010001061.1 GCA_025355035.1 Planctomycetota bacterium
CACCGCGAAATTCGAAGTTCCGCAACGTTCAAGTCGTTTGGTCCGACTTCGCTGCTGGAAATGTTGTCGTCTCGCGCTATTTTCAACCTTCCATATCACTGAAAACAAATTCTTCGAACAGGGTGCTTCGCCTGCCGTCGACTGGCCGGCGCGTCTTCGATCCTTGATTCGCGCCACACAGCAGGAGTGCTTTGATGCCGCTCGAAGCGTACCTCAAGTTCATGTACGACCACCGCGGCACCGGCTCCAGCGTCGCGGAGACTTCTTTTTATCCCGCGCTCTCCACTTTACTCAACGAGATCGGCGGTCGGCTGAAGCCGAAGGTTCGCTGCTTTCAACACCTCAAAAACACAGGCGCTGGCATCCCCGATTTCGGACTGTACTCGTCAGATCAGTTTCAGCGCGGTGCCGAGACTCCCGTCGAATTGAAGCCTTCGCGCGGCGTGATCGAGGTCAAGGGGCTCAAAGATGACGTAGGTGCCGTTGCTGACAGCGAACAGGTCGCTCGGTACGCGGCGCATTACGGGCTGATTTTGGTCACCAATTACCGCGACTTCGTGCTCGTTGGCCGCGGACAGGGCGGGCGGCTGACCAAGCTGGAATCATACCGGCTCGCCGCCAGCGAGACTGCGTTCTGGGAGCTGACCGCGCATCCGAAGGCGGCGACAAAGATTCATGGCGTGCCGTTTCTCGAATTCATCCAACGCGTTTTCCTTCATGCCGCGCCGCTGGCGAATCCGAAAGATGTTGCGTGGTTCCTGGCGTCATACGCACGCGCCGCGAAGGCTCGTGTCGAGCACTCGGATTTGCCGGCGCTCGCGACGGTACGCGAGGCGCTGGAGCAGTCGCTCGGGCTACGGTTCGAGGGAGAGAAGGGTGATCACTTCTTCCGCTCAACGTTCGTGCAGACTCTCTTTTATGGCGTATTTTCGTCCTGGGTTCTTTGGTGCAAGAAAAACCCGCCGACCAGCACGGTGACGTTCGACTGGCACGCGGCAGCGTGGACCATGCGCGTGCCGATGATCAGCGAATTGTTCGAACAAGTGGCGTCGCCAAAGAAGCTCGAAAATCTCGGCCTGGTAGAAATTATTGATTGGCCCGCGGCGGCGCTCAATCGCGTGGACCGCGCATCGTTCTTTTCCAAATTCGAGGAATCGCACGCAGTCCAATATTTCTACGAGCCGTTTCTGGACGCATTCGATCCTGAGTTGCGCAAGGATCTGGGCGTCTGGTACACGCCACCCGAGGTTGTGGAGTACATGGTGGCGCGCGTGGATCATGTGCTGCGAGACGAACTCGACATCCCGGATGGTCTAGCCGATCCGCGCGTGTTTGTGCTTGATCCATGCTGCGGGACCGGCGCATATTTGATGGAAGTGCTGAAACGCATCGCGGCAACCCTGAAAGACAAGGGCGGCGACGCGCTGCTCAGCCAAGATTTGAAGCGCGCGGCGATGGAGCGTATTTACGGCTTCGAGATCATGCCCGCGCCGTTCGTCGTGGCTCATTTGCAAATGGGCTTGATGTTGCAGAGCCTGGGCGCGCCACTGTCGGAGAAATTGAATGAGCGCGTCGGCGTGTACCTCACCAATTCGCTGACAGGCTGGGAGCCGCCCACCGAAGATGCCAAGCGCAGGTACGCACTGCTGGATCATGCGTTTCC
>JANXLS010000873.1 GCA_025355035.1 Planctomycetota bacterium
CGTCACCCCTCACCCCCGGCCCCTCTTCCTCGAGGGGCGAGGGGGGAACAGCAGGCAACGTTCTTTGTTTCCACTTTTGTCCGCATTTTTCCGCGGAAGGATTGTATTCTTAGCGGGCCCTATTTTTGGAGATCTATCAGCCATGAACAAGAAGCAGTCGAAGAAATCAAGCGTCGCGTCGCGTCGCACGTTCCTTAAGGCCGCCGGCCTCGGAGCGGTCGCTGTTGGCTTTGCGCCGAATGTGTTGCGCGCGGATGGTCCGGTCATTGTCGGCGAAGGCGCTCACAAATACGCGTGGGATTCGAACTGGGCGAAGCTGCCTGAAGACAAGAAATTCGGCAACTGCCACTCAGCTTCTGTCACCGCCGATGGCCGCGTGTTCATCCACAACGCCGGTCCCGATTCAGTCTGCGTCTTCGATCCGGACGGCAAGTTCATCGAATCCTGGGGCAAGGAATACGCCAGCGGCGCGCACGGTATGCAACTGCGCAAGGAAGGCACGGAGGAATTCCTTTACCTCGCCACGACGGGCCAACGCTCCATCGTCAAAACTGATTTGAAGGGCAAGGTGATTTGGAAGCAAGATGGACCGCCGAAGGAACACGAGTTCTATGCGAAGAGCGTTAAGAACAAAGACGGCAAAGACGTGTTGCCGGGCTATTCACCGACCAACATCGCGCTGATGCCCGGAGAAGGCGACATCTACGTCGGCGACGGCTACGGCTCGTCGTTCGTTCACCAGTACACAAAGGACGGCAAGTTTGTCCGCGCGTTTGGTGGTGGCAAGACAAAGGAAATCGGCAAGCTCAACAGTCCGCACGGCATCTTCATCGACAACCGCAGCGGCGAACCGTTGGTGCTCGTCGCCGATCGCAGCAACAGCCGCCTGCACTACTTCAAGCCCGACGGTACGCCGTTGAACGTCGTCACCGACGAATTGCGCAGCCCGTGCCACTTCGACACGTTTGGCACGGACGTGCTGATCCCCGATTTGGCGGGTCGCGTTACGCTCTTTGATAAAGAAAACAAGTTGATCTGCCACCTGGGCGACAACCCTGATAAGAAGAAGTGGCGGAATAACCGGGTGGCGATGGCCGAATGGAAAGACGGCGAATTCATCTGTCCGCACGGCTGCACGTACGACAAGGCCGGCAATATCTATATCGCCGAATGGCTCTCCAACCCACACGGCCGCGTGACGAAGCTGACCAAGCAGGCGTAATCGATTTGGATTGTGGAATCCTAATGACAGGGAGCTGGCAGATCACTGCCGGCTCCCTGTTTTTTCAAAGTGCATTACTGTAGTTGAGTTCTATTGATATTGACGCAGATAAATGGAGTCGCTTTGAAGCATGTTTGTTGTTCGATTTACCCAAACGTATAAAAAATGGCTCGATCGATTGCGTGATCAAGCGGCCAGTGCCCGGATTCGCTCACGTACTGCTCGATTGGCTTCGGGAAATTTCGGCGACGTGAAGTTTGTCGGGAACGGTGTGTTCGAATTGCGTATTCATTACGTGTCTGGATATCGGGTATAGTATACTCAAATCAACGATAAACTTGTCATGCTACTCTCGGGTGGTGATAAAAATACGCAGGAAAAAGACATCAAAACGGCCATACGTTTAGCTCAGGAAATAAAGCATGAAAATTAAAACGTATCCATGGAATGCAGCGGATTACCTCGTTACAGAAGAGCAAATGGCGGAATATTTGTGCGCTATTATTGAAGAGGGTGTACCGAGCTTGGTCGTAACGGCTCTCGGCGACATCGCTCGCGCCAAAGGCCTTAACGAAATCGCTCGGCAAACAGGGCTGTCCCGCGCAGCCCTGAATCGCGCGCTATCCGCCGACGCCAATCCGAAGTCCGCAACGGTGAAAAAAGTAGTTCGCGCGTTGGGGTCAAAACCAACTATTTCTAGCACTGTTTCCGTGGAACTCAAAACCGTCACTGGAATCGAGTGGGATGCGAAGCGATCCAAGCGAAAAGCGCTGTGATCGTTTTCATACAGCAAATTTACGAATACCGATAAAACCCTTCGCCGCTCTTCTTCCCCAA
>JANXLS010001100.1 GCA_025355035.1 Planctomycetota bacterium
CTCGTATATCTTCCTTCGCGTCCGCCTCGACCCAGGCCGAAATACGCGGCGGACTTCTTCAGTTTATTATTTTACAGGCCCTTAACGATTCGTCTGACCCATGCTCCTTACTTTTGTCCAAATGCGGAGATGGCGCCGAAATTCGAACTGGGGAAGTTCGAGAATTGCACCGGGATCAGCGCCTCGTACGGAACACCATCCAACAACATCCCGACCTGAATTTTTCGCGAGACAGTGGCGCCATCGGACGAGGCATCTTTTGCGGTTTTTGTAATTCCCTCCGTGTCGAAACCCAGATTGACCAAGCCGGGCATATAGAACGTCACGTCCACTCGAACTTTTTCACCGCCTCTGGTCAATGCGCCTTTCCCGAGGCGTGGATACATGATCTTGAGATTGCGCAGGACAGACGGTGTGCCGGGCAGTTTGCCCACGCCGCGCGCGTCAACCATTGTGTTGCAGACGATGTTTCCGATTCCAACAGAGAATTCGTGGGGCTGGGACAAGTCGAGTCCGGATGGCAGTTGAATGTATGAACTGAGCGACACCGTATCGCCGGTTTTTCCGTTGTAGTTGAACTTCCCCTGCATGACGCGCAGGGCGATATCCTGGCTTGGCGCTATGCCAACCGATGTCCGACCGTTCTTTAAATCGGCGATGCTCGGTGACTTTTCGCCGGTTTCGCGAGAACTGACGACGAGTGTTTTGCGCCCCATGCCCTTTACCGCCGCCGTAGTGTGGTCAGTGGCAGTCGAGGTGGCGACGAAAATTCCGTGCTGAACATACTGGTGGACGGGGAATGACCCGCTGGACTTCGATGAGCGACCCGATACGTCGCCCCAAATCGTCGTCAAATCCGTCGTTGAACGTGTCAAGGAACTGATATCAATCGCAAGTTGAATAATGCCGCCGTTGCTGGCCTCTATAGCTATGCCAAAGTCGTCGGTCGGGTTGACGACGGGGAATATGTTGTTGGAAATATTGGGAATTCCCGCAGAGGTCGATGGGGGCACCGGTACGTTGTAAACCAGACTTTGCGTCACGGTCGTGCCGCCGTCCGAGACGGTGACCGTGCTGGTGTAATTTCCGCCCATTGTGAAAGTGTGTAGTGCTGAAGCGATTGTGCCTTGCGCGAATGTTCCCTTCGCCGGTGGTGTGCCATCACCAAAATCGAGGACGAAAGTGAGAACGTTCGAATCTGAATCGGTTGATGAGATCAAATACGTGACGGCAGTGCCAAGCGAATTGGCATCCGGCGCGGCGACG
>JANXLS010001103.1 GCA_025355035.1 Planctomycetota bacterium
ATCGGAACGTTTCGCACAGAGCCATCGGCTAGAGTTGTTCCGGTTTCAAAGAGATTGCCGAAATTCTGGTGGCGCAGGGTAATGCTTAAGGAACCGAGAGGAGCGCGTGTTCGGACCTGCATGTTTCCAAAGCGACTGTTACCATTTTGGTCTAGATTCTGCGAAACAAAGGTCTTTGTGCCGATTCGAAGCGTCACGCTCAGTCCGGCCAAATCGGTACTCGAAAGCCCGTCAGAATTAAAAAGAGCCGTCAAGTTGAAACCATCCGTTCCCGACCGACTCGGATTAATCGCTATACCGCTGGCCGTGGTGGCGAGAATCGATTGAATACTGTTCTGCTTTTCGATCGAGAGTGTCAAAGGCTGATCCGGCGATGTGGCCTGCCGATTCAACGCGTTTTTGCCGTCAACCGTGGCTCGTGCGATAAATGTCATCGTGCCGCTCATCAAGGGGCGTCCGGCCAGATTCCCGTCTTCATAAAGTTGAAAGCCTACGTTAGACAGATTGGACTGAGGGATTCCGTTCAATGTCACCGAACCTGGCACAACGGAAAAAACGATTCTCGCCGGATCGCCGTTCAGGACTTGGATGTTCGTTGTGTAATCCTGACCGACACGAGCGGTTGACAGCCGGTCGTGGGCAAAGCGGAAAGGCGTCGTCGAACTCGGAAACCCAAAGAGCGAAAAAGTACCGGTTTGACTTGCGCCGGTTCGATCGCTAACGGAGGCCGTAATGTGTTGAATCGACGTACCGGCCACGGGCGGCAATGTCCCGCTGACGCGTCCCATGGGATCGACATTCAGTGTCGTACTACCGACTGCTACAGGCTTGAACAGCCACGGCTCGACGCCGCCTACTGCGGTGATGTAACGTACGATCGCCGAACCGTAACACGCATCGCCGAGATCAAAGCCTTGCATAAAGCCAACCGCACTACCTGCCAACCCGCCAGTTGGGTACAAGGGGTCTTGACCGGCAAGCAACGTTGGATTCGAAATGCGCAGTCCCCCTCCGACAGCGCGCGGAGTCGGCAAAACCTCCCGAGGTTCTTCCATATCTGGTGCTGTAGCCAAGGCATAGGAAAACCCTGCGACCGCCGTAATTAACGCCAATCCGAAGATTTGAATCTTGTCTTTTAACATGAGCGATATCTCCAAGCGAAGCCATCAGTGCCCGGATCACGCTGATCGAGCCTACACGATGACTGCGAATAAGATACCGTTCGCGAGTTTTTATACAAAAATGTGAGCTAGGTTGATTTCTTGCAATAGGTAAGTTTTTAGACATGCAAGTGATGCGGAACCGCTGTGAAGTGGATCCCGGACGATTTTACGTCAGCAAAGCTGATCTTTGGGCAGATTTGTTGCCGTTCCCTCTCCTTGTTAGAGAGAGGGCCGACGCTTGTACTCATTCGCGGGGAGAGGGGAGAGCGTGAGGCTTTCGTTGTGCGGGAATCGTTAGTGTGTCGTTGATCCCCGAAGGATCAACGACGCGGCTTTCATTTATTGCTTACAGCTCATCTTCGTTGATCGGCGTCGCGACTTCGATCGATTCGTTGTACTCCGCTCGATTGACGCGAGCGATGAGCCCGTGAAGAATGTCGCGGTGCGGTTCGGACATGTCTTCCAGTTCCAAACCATAGACACACGTTGTTGTCCCAACGCTGTTGCGAACGTAACGAATGTGACGGGTTTCGCACACGGCAGTGATGTCGTGTGGGATCGCACCGACGGTAACCATCATCTTCAATTGCCCTGGCGCGACGACGTTTGGATCCAGCCCGAGAATAATCGGGCCGACAACCTGCATCCCGCCTTGGCTGATGTCAATCGTCCGGCCGCGAAAAAGCGTGTCGGCCAGCAGCGGACCTTCGGGCGTGGTGACCTGGAACGTCGCCGGCAACGAAACCTTGAAGCGCGGGGACGAACGGCGATAACGGTCAAAGCGCCGCGCTACCGCCTCGAGGAATTTGCGCGGCAATTCTTCCCGGCACAGATAACATTCGAGCCGCTTGCCGCTGATGCGCGCGAGCGAATCGAGTTCGATTTTCGGGATCGGATTCGCGCAGGCGATGCGGACAAGATCTCCGTCCTCTTCGAATGGCACAAATTCAAAACGCGTCATCTTCGAGAAGGGGAAGAGATCGAGCAGTTCGATCGGTATGGAGTTTACGTCGAAATCGATGTACGCCAAACCCGTCTGCGACGATCGCGCCTGGAGCACTTGAAGCGGCGTCAATCGGCCTTCGTGAATGAGGTATTCGCCGAGCTTCTGGCCTTTTTCCCGGGCGGAGAAAACAGCGTTGGCGACCTCGCCTTTCGTCAGGATATCGGCGCGTTTAAGCACTTCGCCGAGTTTCGGTTCACGCTTTGTCAGAGGCTCTTCGTCCGGCGGCAGGATCGGCATTCCTTTTTTCGAAACGTCGTGCCCCGCGAGAATATCCGCGGGTTTTTCATGCGGCTTGGTGAATGCTGAGGGTCGAATACGCAACGCGGCCGGCAACGCGTTTGTTGTGGTGAAACTGGATTCGTAATCGGAATCGACCGCATGGACATCGCGTTTCAGAACGCTTTTGTTTTGCCGGATTTTCTCGGACGCGATCGCAATCATCGCTTTGTTCAGCATCTGCCGATGGTCGGGTTCAAGATCGAAGAACGCAAACCCCAACTCGTACCCGTCGCCGGGAAGCGCGATGGAGCTGCGGATTTCGATCGGCAGTCGGATGAACGGAATATGCGGATCGTACGTGATTTCGGCTTCGTATAATTCGCCTGTGCCCAGCAGTAAGCGCCACTTTTCGGCATCGGACCAATCGTTGATTTGAACATGCGCGACGCAACGACAGCCCATCTCGCTGATGTCCTGCAAGTCGCATAGTATGAGCGGCGAATTGGCGCGGCGCAGTGCCACGCTGCCGCTGTTATCGGCCTTGAGCCGAATGGTGGATCGCATTTGTCTGGCGTACATTTTTGAATGCTCCGTGCTAACTGGCCTCAAGCGCATAATAATAAGGGAGCGCTGTCCGATAACATCTGCACATGTGCAAAGGTAGCGCAGTCACCAACAATGTCCACATGAAAATCTATAAACAAGTGTGCCTCACACTGTGAACCTGGTAGGTCAATAACAAAATTTGATGACGGCTCATTCCGATTTCATAGAGGTTTGGATAAAAAAGTTCAACGATGTATATGCTCAATGTTTTGCTCGACGTGAATTTTTATTGAAAATAATTTTTCATCGAATCGAATTACTGAACCGCCACTCGGCCTTTCAGCGCTTCACCGAGCGTCCCGCTTTGAGCGAAAGTCAGGTCGCTGCCTTCTGCGACGCCGCGCGCCAAACGCGTGAGCGTCACGGTGTTTGAAATCGCTTTGACTTGCGCGGCAATAAAGGAGGCGGTAGCGTCGCCTTCGACGGAAGGACTCGTCGCCAGGATGAGTTCGCGAACCGAACCGGCCTTCACGCGTCCCAACAATTCCGCCACGCGCAAATCGCTGGGTTCAACGCCGGACAGCGGCGAGAGTCGGCCCATCAGCACGTGAAAATGCCCGTTGAATTGTTTCGATTTTTCGAGCGCTCGAACTTCGCGCGGCCATTCGACGACGCAGATCAATCCCGCGTCGCGCTCCGGATTGTCGCAGATCGCGCAACGCGGTTTTTCAGTGAGGTCGCCGCAGATGCCGCACGGTTTGAGATTCTGTTTCACGTCGCGAATCGCGACCGCAAGCTTCATCGCGTCTTCGGTTTTCTGGCCGAGAATCGAATATGCCATGCGCTCCGCCGAACGCCGACCGACTCCGGGCAGCCGCTCAAATTCCCGGATCAGCCGCTCGAAGCTGTCGGTGGGTTGCGCAGACGGCGCGACGGTTGAATGAGAACTTTTGGCCACGTGACGACTCCGTTGATCGCTCGATTGCCGTTCCCCGTCTCCTGTTGGAGAGAGGGCCGACGCAGGCCCCCATTTCGAAAAGGGATGCGCGGGGTGAGGGGAGAGCCTTAAACTTTAGCAGTGCGCTGGTCAATAAACCAAAGGTTTGAGCGAAACACATTTTTAAAAGAGTCCCGGCGGTATATCAATCCCGCCGAGTGCCGAGCGGAGTTCTTCGGCCATGACTTCCTTGCCCTTCGTGACCGCGATGTTCGTTGCCGCGACCACCAGCGGTCCCAGCGATTCCGGATCTTTCAGCGCTTCGGGCTCAAACGCGACCGCCACGATGTCGCCCATTCCGTTCGCCGTCACTTTAACCAATCCGCCACCGGATGCGCCGGTCACCGTGCGATTACGCGCGCGCAATTTTGCCTGCTCCATATTCTCAGCGATCTTTTCGCGCTGGCCCATCAACTTCATGATGTCGCCCATGCCCTTCATACCGAACATGTGAACGTCTCCTTTTTGTCGAAATAGCCGAAACTAACGTCTATCATTGTACAGCGTCCGCCCGGGGATTTAAGCATCGATTTGAGCGAATCGTCGCGACGGAATTCAAATAATTGTAAGCGGCGTGACGTGTGCTAGAATCCGTGCGACAGGGTATCTGATTCAATTCAAGCGAAAGGAAGCGGTTCGATGGCGAACAATACATATGCGCAGTGCATTCGAATCAAGCAGAAATTCTTCAACACATCGACCGCTGTTTTCGACGAACCCGATGCGAATTTCGCGCCCCGGCCGGGGATGTTCACGGTCGCCCAGCACATTGCTCACGCCGCGCAGACGGTGCGTTGGTTCATTGAAGGCGCGTTCAGCCCCACCGGCATGACGATGGATTTCGAGGGCACGGAAAAAGAGGTGAGACAAGTCAAATCGTTATGCGCGGCGCGTAAGGATTTCAATGACGCATGTGACTGCGCGATCCAGATCGTCGATTCAAAATCCCGTTCCGATTTCGCTGAACCCATCGCCGGTCACATCATGGCGGACGAACCGCGCGAAGCGATATTCCAAGCGCTCGCCGATCACACAGCCCACCATCGCGGAGCGTTGACGGTCTATGCCCGGCTGCTTGGAAAAGTTCCGCCCATGCCCTACATGTAAGTTTGGAGTGTCGCCAAAAAGCCAAACGCCAAATTTAAAATTAGCCTTCAAAATCACACTTATGCAAAGAGAGCTGTCATGACGACCGAGACGCATTTTGACGCAGAAAAACATCGAGCTGATTTTCCTATTTTGAATCAGACCGTTCACGGCGGGAAGCCGTTGATTTATCTGGATTCTGCGGCCACGTCGCAGAAGCCGAAATCGGTGATCGATGCGATGTCGCATTACTACGAGTTCAGCAACGCTAACGTGCATCGCGGCATGCATGTGCTCGCCGAACGTGCCACGGAGATTTACGAAGCGGCGCGCGTGAAGGTGTCGCAGTTCATCAACGCGGCTCGCCCCGAAGAAATCGCGTGGACCAAGAACGCGACGGAAGCAATAAATCTGATTGCGCATGGTTACGGTCGAAAGTTTTTGAACGCGGGCGACGAGATTCTCGTCAGCACAATGGAGCATCACAGCAATCTGGTCCCGTGGCACCTGCTCGCGAAGGTGAAGGGCTGCACGGTCAAGGGCGTGAAACTCCATGCGGATGGAACGCTCGATCTCGCGCATCTGGATGCGCTGCTGGCCAGCGGCAAGGTGAAGATCGTCGCGTTGACGCATGTGTCGAACGTGTTGGGTACGATTAATCCGATCGCCGACATCGCGAAAAAAGTTCACGCAGCCGGAGCGGTTTTCGCGGTCGATGGATGCCAGGCGGTACCCCATCTGCCGGTCGACGTCCGGGCGTTGGACGTCGATTTCTACAGCTTCTCCGGACACAAAATGCTCGCGCCGACGGGCATCGGTTGCTTGTACGGAAAGTACGAACTGCTCGTCAAAATGGATCCGTTTTTGGGCGGCGGCGAAATGATCGAGGAAGTGCGCGTCGATTCATCGACCTACAAAGAACCACCGTTGCGTTTTGAAGCAGGGACGCCCCCGATCGCTGAGACGGCCGGGATGCTGGCGGCGATCGAGTACCTTCAAGCGGCCGGAATGGCGAACGTTCGCGCGCACGAAAAAGCGTTGCTGAGTTACGCGCTCGAAAAACTTGCCACGGTGAAGGGACTGAAAATTCACGGGACGCGCAACATGGATCTGCGCTCCGGCGTGATCTCATTTGAATTCGAAGACATCCACGCGCACGACATCGCTCACATTCTCGATCAGGAAGGTGTCGCCGTCCGAGCCGGTCACCATTGCGCGCAGCCGTTGATGGACTGGCTGGATGCCGCCAGCACGGCGCGCATGAGCGTGTCGCTGTATTCGACAAAAAGCGACGTCGACGCTCTGGTCGCCGGGTTGGAAAAAGTGCGCAAGTGGTTTGACAAGCAGTAAACAAGTGCCGAGTGCGGAGTGCCGAGCTGAGTACAGCATCACGCGGTCGGCACTTTTGCCGCGCGATCGCGCTTGACCTGTTCCACGTCCAGCAGGAAGCGAATCCGCAACGCCGATAGAACGCAAAAGGCGACGGCGAGCGTTGCGCACACGGCGGGGCTGATCAGCATGGAGCCGTTGTCATTGAGTTTTTCGATTCCGTTGATGTAAGCGAACGGGCTGATTCGTACGAAATTGATGGACGAAATCAGGGGATCGTGCAGCGTCGCGATGAGCATCCCGATCGGCGGGACGAGGAGCGCGAGCATTAGCAACAGGATGCCCGTTTTGAAGCAGCCCTTGTCCGAATAAACCTGGATATACAGAAGCATCCCCGCCACCGCGAGTCCGATCGACACGTTCATGATCGTCAACAGTATTTCGAAAAGCACAACGTTGCCGGGCGGGGCGATCGTAAAAATGACGATGGCGACATGGATCGCTGTGGACACGATGTAGGCAAGCGAGAGGTGCAGCATCGCCATGATGGACGGCGAATCCTGAAGCCGATTCGTGAATTCAAAAACGACTTTCCAGTGGCTGCCTTGCGATGCGCGAAAGACACGGCCGCGCACCAGTTCGGCTCCCGGCGTCAACGCAAACGCGAGGAAGATGAATGTGAAAAGGTTGGTGAAGTGAAATACTTTGAGCGGCGTCAAGCCGTTGTATGCACCGTAGGAACTGGTGTCACCGAAGAGCAAAGCTTGAACGATCAGAAACGCGATGAGGCCCTGGCGCGGCGTCATGAACGACAGTTCCACGTCGGCGATGCGGCGTGATGCGATGGTGACGTTGAGCCAGACCAACAACGGATTGATGATCAGGAAGCCGACGATGTAAGGCAATCTTAAGTGGCAAAAATCGATCGTGCTGACAAAGAAACTGTAGCTGCCGCTCGAAAATTCTTTGAGCAAAAAAATGGGGTTTGCCGCGCCCCAAACGGATGAGTTGCTCCAACTGCTGTACGCGGAGTAAAGCGGAATACCGAGGCCCACCGCCATGCCGGTTGCCTGCTGGGTTTTCTCGGAGATGCTGGAACACATTAATCCGAAGCTGCTGGCCACGACGCCGAAGCCGAAAACCACAATTTGCGATTGAATGAAAATGTCGAACGGAAGATCGCTGCCCAGCGAGGTGAACAGTGCGAAGATACTTCCGATCGCAGTCATAAAAAAAGCTTCGGCGGGCGCGCCGAAGAGTTTTCCGATGGCCAGCCGCGTCGGTCCCATGGCGACGAGGCGCTGAAAGTCCAAGGTCACGCGCTCTTTTTCAAGCGTGACATTTTGGGCCGCGAGTCCCACTCCGAACAGCGCTGTGACGGCCAATTGCAATCCAGTCACGGCGAAGAACGAAGAGCGCATGATGCGTGAAATCGGAACCGCCACTGTGAGGCCCCAGCGATTCATGCTCGTTTCCACCCAATACGTGAATGCAATCGCGCCACCGAAAATCATCAGCGCGCCGAGGGCGTAGGACAACATCGTTTTGGGGCGCAGCTTTGTGCGGACAAGGCGGATGAATTCGGGGTTGTCGAAGATGTACATGGATTGCTTTCGTTGAAGTGCAGTGCCGCTCCCTTGCGGTCGCGGTTCTTGCGCAGGCGGGACGCCTGCAGCCACAAATTAATTGGTTGCGCCGGTCGACAGGCGCAAGAACAGGTCTTCGAGATTCTCCGTTTTCGGGAAGAACGAGATGACCGGGATGTTATTTTCAACAAGCGTTTTGTGCAGCGCCGGGAGGTCGTTGCGCAGGCCGGTGAAATCGATTTCGAGTTTGCCGTTTTCGACTTTGATCGACGCGACGGTGGGGATCGTTTCGAGCGTTTTGATCGCCGCTTCGGGCGGCCCGAGCACTTCAAGGACCAAGTGAAAATGGGTCCGTGTTTTCGCCAGGATCGCGTCGACGGAACCGGAGACGATCAGCTTGCCGAGTTCCATGATGCCGACGGTGTCGCACATGTCGGAGAGTTCCGTCAGAATGTGCGAACTGACGATGACGGTCGTGCCGCGGTCACGCAGCGTTTTCAACAGATCGCGCAACGCGATGCGCGCGATCGGATCGAGGCCGTTGGCCGGTTCGTCGAGGAGCACGACTTTCGGATCGTAAACCAACATGCGCGCGATGCCCAAGCGCTGCCGCATCCCGCGCGACAGAGCCCCCACCATCGCGTCACGTTTGTGCGTGAGTTGCACGAGATCAAGCACGCTGTCGATCTTGTCGTGAGACGAAGCAACCTTGTGTGCGCCGCAGAAGTAGTCAAGGTATTCCCACACTTTCAGATCGTCGTACAATCCGAACGTGTCGGAGAGGTACCCGATGCGTTTGCGGACTTCAACGGGGTATTCCGCCGCGTCGATGCCATCGACAAGTATCGTCCCGGACGTTGGGCGCAGAAGTGTTGCGAGCATGCGCAACGTCGTTGTTTTGCCGGCGCCGTTGGGGCCGATGAACCCGTAGATGGTTCGTTCAGGTACTTCGAGCGCCACGTCCGAAACCGCCGATAGCCCGCCGTATTTTCGCGTCAGCCCGCTGGTCTTGATCATTCAATCGATCCCTGAATTGAGGAGAGAGGAGTGCCATGCTACCGCACCGTCACGCGAATGCTTGGTCACAATCAGGCGTTGCGTTGTAAGATCATCCACCATTGCGGATCAGCGCCATCGAGGCGGATTTCAGAGACGGGGGCGTTGTTCTCCGAGATCCATTTTCGTGTTGTTGGGATGAAATTATAGAACAGGTCCCAGGGGAACCAGTCGACGCCAATGAATTTTTGCCAATTGAAATGATCGAAAATCAGGAACCCGCCGGGGCGCACGAGGCGGATGGCGTCGCCGACGATTTGCAACAATTCCGGTTTGCCGCACTGGTCCATTTTGCCGTTGCGGGCGTCTTCGGCGAGCCATTCGATCATCTGGCGCTCCGTTGGGAACCAGTCGATTTGAGTGGTGTCCAAGCCGCGCGGTTCGGAGACGGCGGTCTGTAAAATATCGTTCACCGCGTGATGAAAACAGGCCACGTCGAAACTGCCCGGCGCAAGAAGAGCGAGCGCTTGCTGCGCGTTGCCTTCGATGATCTGGATCGACATCGTGAGGTGCGAGATTTTCGGCTTCAATTGCTCGCAGAGATTTTTGTTCAAGTTGATCGTGACATAATTCGCTGCGCCACGGCTGTGTGCCTCGGCAGCGATTATGACTGGATTCGACGCGCCAACGCACGGTTCATACACGCGCATGTTCGGCGGCAAGTTCAGAGCTTGGAAGATTTCGAAATATTGCGCGGCAAGAACGGCATTTAGCACCGGCATGACAATGTCGAGCGGTTTGGGATCGGTCAGCGCGCAGACGACTTTGGCTTCCATGTCGCTCAGCGCAGACAGTTCGTGCTGCGCCGCAGAGTTAAGATGTTGGAAGATAGGCCCGGCCGCGATTTCCGATGCGACGCGGATGGGGTTCCACAGCGGAATAATAGATTGTTCGGACATCAGGAGCCTTTCGCGATTTAGCGGTTAGATTCGCCTCAACACTTTCCCCGGCCGAGCATCCGAAATGATTCCAGCGTTCACCACGCATTCGCCATTCACATATACCCGGTCGATCCCGGTGGGGAAACGGTTGGGTTGGGCGTAGGTGGCTTCGTCGCGGATGGTTTCGGCATTGAAGACGACGAGGTCGGCGAATGCGCCCGGGCGAATGACGCCTCGGTCGCGGATGAAAAAAGTTTCGGCGGGAAGACTTGTCATGCGGCGGATGGCTTCTTCGAGTGTGAAGAGTTTTCGTTCGCGGACGTAGGTTGAGACGACGCGCGGGAAGGTTCCGAAGGTGCGCGGGTGCGGGGACGATTGAGCGGTGGGGCCGATGACGTTGCGCGCGGTGGCGTCGCTGGCGATCATCGTGAAATCCCAGGACAGGATTTTCTCGAGATTCGCGTCGCACATCATGAAGAAAACGGCTCCCGTGCGGAGTTCGTCTTCGATGGCGATGCGGCGGAAGGCTTCGAAGGGGCGAAGCCTCCAGCGGTCGGCGATTTCGGCGAGGGTGCGCCCAGCGATTTCATCACGCAATGCCGGGTTGTTGACGCTCGCGATTTGGACGCGCTCCCAATAATCGGGCGCGGAATTGAGTGCGAGGACTTCGGCTTCGAGCTTCGCGCAGACGGCGTCGTCGCGCAGGCGCTGGAGTTCTTCGGCGTTGCCGCCGGCGAAGGCCCAGTTGGGCAGGATCGTGTCGAGGCTTGTCGCGCCGGCTGTGTAAGGGTAACGGTCGGTATGAAAATCGAGGCCGTCGCG
>JANXLS010001119.1 GCA_025355035.1 Planctomycetota bacterium
GAAAATGAACTGCTGACTTGTAATGCAGTAATACTGAGATAGTGTTAACCGCATGAACAGAAAGAAACAAAAACCTGGACCGAAACCGAAGGGCGCAGATGCAAAGACCACGGTGATCGCGGTAAAGCTGTCCCAACGAGAACTGATCGCATTCAGAGCGGCAGCTAAACGGGACGGAATGCCGCTATCACCGTGGCTAATTTTACCTCGAAGGAAGGAATTCGAAGAATGAAATTGAAACGTGTCGTATCGAAAAAAACAGGACGCGTCGGATACCATGGGCGTTATACGGACCTCCAGACCGGGAAGCGGATTAAAAAGACCGTTTGGATTGCAGAGCGCGCAGACGCGGAAGACGCATTTCGCGCGATTCAATCCAGCAGCGGAAAACGCGAGCACGATATCGCGGACACTGCCGGTTGGCAGTTGACTTATGCCGAACTCGTCAAGCGCTTCGTGGACGAATGTACCGTGAGTCCTGCGCGCCGAAAGAAGCTGGAAAATTTGCTAGCGAAAAATCCGCTGAAACTTTCCGTCGCCGGCGAACTTCGTCGCCGCAGGATTTTGAATGCGAAGTGCAAGTCCCTCGCCGGCAAGGATGGCGATATTTTCGTCATCAATAACGTTCAACAGCCGCTGAAGCAGTTGGCCACTTGGGCCGCTGACCCTGATAACGAGATCATCCCTTACGACCCGCTCAAAGGCTGGAAAAAACTGCCTCGTACGACGCCTCGGCCGAAGAAATCTGCCTTTGCGCCAGATGAATTGCGTGCGATTTTTGAGGCGTCGGACGAATTGGATTCAATTGGCGGTTGCCGTTATTCATTGTCAATCGTCTTCAAATGCCTGCTGGTTACTGGCAATAGGCCCGGCGCTGTCACCGGTGCGACTGTGGGCGACTTTCTCGGTAATAAGATCGTGCTCCCTTCCGGTTGTAAAACCAAGCGCAATGGAGCGTGCACGGTTCCACCGGCGTTCGCCACAGAACTTCAGCGCTATTTGTTGATGCGCGGCCGCCCCGAAAACGATCAGCCTCTGCTGGTCACCCAGGAAGGCAAGAAAGTGGACAAGCGCAATCTTAGCGATTCCTTCCGCCGGGCAGCGACGCTGGCATTTGTGAAAATGTGTTGGCCAGTGACCGATTCGAGGACGCAGTACGCCACACCAGTGGATGTGGCGACTTCAATTTTCTCTGGAAAGACAATCGGCTTCGACGGGCCAAGCCCAAAGAACAAGGACAAGATTGAAGCCCGAGAGCGCCGCCGCGCCGCGATCGTAGCGCTGGTGGAACTGCTGAAACCGACCGTCGAAAAGAAGCTGGCAAACAGGCCGCTGTATTCGCTTCGCCACACCCATGTCACATGGGCACGTCGTTTTGTTAACTTTGATGCAGTGCGTGCTCAAGTCGGACATGCTGCACGAGACGTTGAGGAGCAGCACTATAATGACGAAGAATTCGTCGACGCAGGTTCATCTTCGCTTGCGGTTTGGGAAGTGCTGACTGGCGTGAAGGAACTGAAGCGCAACGCGACTGAAGCGGTTTTGGCTGAAGCGGTTGGCCAAGTGGCCCCTGTAGTGGCCCCTGTATCGGCCCCTG
>JANXLS010001121.1 GCA_025355035.1 Planctomycetota bacterium
CATCTAATGACGTGTCGGTCATTGATGTAGCGACGGAAAAAGTAATCGCACGCATCACGTCGCCCGGAAGCCCGTGGGGAATCGTCACCGTCCCGAAAGCGAAATGACGCGTCAAATGCCGACGATGAATATTTCCTGCACTGTGATGCTTTTCTTAAATCCCGATTTGAACGCTTTCGCGCGCAGAATGGTCGGGCTGTTTACAAGCACCGGCCTCTCATACAGCAGGTCCGATTTCGTCGGCACCGTTCCGTCCAGAGTGTAACGAATAGTCGCGCCCGGTACGCTTTGCAACGTCACCTCCATTGGCTTGCCGAAATTTCCTCCGCGCGGGGAAATAGTTGGCGGCGGCAAAACGGACTGGCCCGGAAGACTCTCAATCCACTGCCGCAGCAATTCCATTGACCGTCGATCCAATTCGTTGTGCGCCAGCGGCGGCATTTTGAATGCTTCAATCGTGTTCGTTCTCATGAAAAGAATGGAGCGCCATATATCATTGGGTGAGATGATGCGCGGGCTGTCGATACGCTGGTCGATCAACACCCGGCCGTCGATCAGATTCTGCTGGATTAACGGCGTATCGAAACGCGCGTCAAAATAAGCAACCGTGCCGCCCGGGCGATGGCACCCCGCGCAATTCACATCCAGATACGATCGCGCGCGGTCTTCAAGACTTCGCGACGCGTCATCCAGGCGCGCGAGTGTTGGAACGTTCTTCAAGGCGTGATCATCGAGGTTCACATCGAACAATCCGAGGTGATTCCACGCGCGCAATTCATTGCAGTTTATGCCCGACGGGTACGTAAAATCGCGATTCAATTGCCGCGCTTTAACGCCCAGCACCAGACCGGAAAGCGGTGTGTGACAGACGAGGCAATCCGCGCGGCTGGGGTAGTACCACGATTGCGTCCGCGGTCCAGCCGCTGTTCTAATTGAAACAGCCTCGGTCAAACTCGTCTCCAGCAAATCGGCATCGTTGTTGTCTGGGCGCCATTTGTATACTGCGCCGTAGACTCCGCCCGCCGAATCGCACACCAGCAACCGTGTTTCAAGCCGGCGCCTCAAATCCGGTTTGGTTTCATCCGTCGCCAGCTCAAACGTTTTTACAA
>JANXLS010001135.1 GCA_025355035.1 Planctomycetota bacterium
CCAGCGTCAACACCAACAAAACGAGCGCCAGGTACGTCAGCGACTGCAAGTGCATCGGCCCGTTCACGCTCTGAAATTCGTTCGCCAGTTTCGTCGCAATCGTTGAACCCGATCCCAGCAAACTGTAGTTGGCCGGAATAGAATCGTTGTTTCCGATCACCATCGTCACCGCCATCGTCTCGCCGATTGCGCGGGCGAAACCCAAAATCACGGCTCCAAGAATGCCAAGCTTTCCGAAATTCAAAATCGCCATCGCCGACTGCCACCACGTTGCGCCCAACGCATACGCTCCTTCTTCGATTTCAATCGGAACGGTCAGCAACACGTCGCGGGTCACGGCAGTGATAATCGGCATGACCATAATTGCGAGTACAATGCCCGAAGCCAGAATGCTGAATCCCGCGGCCGGACCCGAGAACAATCCGCCGACCCACGGAATCTGCCCCACTGTTCCCTTGAGAATCGGCATGCCTGTCTGTTGGAGAAATGGGATCAGCGATTTCTGTCCCCAGAATCCGTACACAATGCTGGGAATCGCCGCAAGCAGTTCGATCAGAAACGATACCGGTCCCGCAAGCCATTTCGGCGCAATGCGCGTCAAAAAGAGCGCTGCACCCAAACTCATCGGTACCGCAATGAAAAGCGCTACGGCCGCAGAAACGATCGTTCCGTAAATAAACGGTAGCGCGCCGTAACTGTCTTGCATCGGATCCCAGTCCGTGCCGGTCAAAAAGCCGAATCCAAATTTTTTCAGTGCGGGAAGCGCACCGACGAACAGTACAATCACCAACACGCCCAGCAATCCGATCATGGTGAGAGCGCCTGTGGTGCTCAATCCTTCCATGACCCCATCCAGCATCTTGCGCACTCGAATGCGTAGTGCCTCGGATTTGGCGACGCAGGGCGCCGACAATACGGGAACATTCATCTGTTCGGCCACAATGGCTCCTTGCGCGGAGGACGAGTCAAACTGCCGGGACTTTGAATCTATTTTAAAACAGATAAGGAGTCAGGGTCTGGGGTTGGGGAAACGCTTTGCAGCTGTTCCCCGACCCCGAGTCCCGAACCCCCAACTCTTTTTTTCTTACTTCAACAACGGAGCGCCATCGAACACAATCGTCTTCAACTGCTCGAGAACTTTCTTCTGAACATCGTCGGCCAATGCCGCGTAATTCGGCTTCGCCATCGCCTGGCCATCCGTCAAACCCCAGTGGATCAGGTTGACAACTGCCATCGCCAAGTCCTTGTTCTTCAAGTAGGACATGTCCTGATAAACGAGGATGTACGTGTAACCGCAGATCGGGTACGAATCGTCGCCCGCAGCTTCCGTGATGCTCAAGCGCATGTCACTCGGGAGATCGCTGGAATTCTTACCCGCCGCAATAACGCCTTCCAAAGATGCCTTCACCGCTTTGCCGGCCTTGTTCATTTGAATCGCGAATGGAAGATTCGCCTTTTCAGCGTATGCCAATTCTGCGTATCCGATGCCGCCGACGATACCTTTCACTGCGGCCGCCAAGCCGTCGCTCTTTGCACCGCCTTGACCAATCGCGAACTTCACCGACGTGCCATTTCCGATCTTCTTCTTGAAGTCTTCGCTGACCTTGCACATGTAATTCGTGAAAATCCAGTTCGTACCCGAACCGTCCGAGCGATGAACCGGGAGAATATCAACCGCCGGCAATTCCACGCCAGAATTCAATGCGACAAGTTTCGGATCGTTCCACTTCGTGATCGTGCCGAGGTATATTTCGGCGATGACCGCACCGCTCAACTTCAATTCCTTGACCGTCGGCAAATTGTAGATCATAACCACCGGACCTGAAACCGTCGGAATATGAAGAACCTTGCCTGCAGCCGCTTCAATTTGCTTGTCCGTCATCGGAGCATCCGAACCGGCGAACTGCACGGTGCGTTCCGTAATCGCCTTGATTCCGGCGCCCGAACCGTTCGCCTGATAATCGACTTTGACGTTCGGATTCGCCTTGTTAAAGGCATCAATCCACTTGGCATACAACGGCGCGGGGAACGTTGCGCCAGCACCTTGTACCGAGATGCTTTCCGCACGAACTCCCGACACCAGCATGCACGACAGAACCACCATCAAAGACACGTATTTCGACATTGCTCCTCCTGAGGAAAATGAGTAACTCACTCACACAGAAGAATCATACCGTTGATGTGTTAAGATAATGTGAAGACGTAATGTACGTTGTGTGACCGATTACAAAATCGATAGTTCCGCCATTATTTCGACTATTTTTCGGCGTCCGGCTTCGCAAAGCGCCCCGATTTATACGGCACCGCACTCTTGATCGGCAAGTTCGTACTCATCGTCTCGCTAACATTTCCCACATACGCATTCAACAGCCCCTCTATAGGCTGGCGCGCACCCACAT
>JANXLS010000320.1 GCA_025355035.1 Planctomycetota bacterium
AACGGCTCCGACCCCCAGCGCGACACAGAGCGACACGCCAATTTTAAGTTCGCGCCGCCATCCGCCAATGCCTTTGCGCGCGGAGCGCCATTCGCCGATTGCGGCACCGCACAGAACCAGTGCGAGGAGCGTTAAATCCCCTGTCCATGATGCGGGTGAATCGTGTTCGGAATGGCGGATAAATAACAAAGTGGCGATAAACAGCATCAAGCCGAGGGCTTCACGGAGAGAGAATTGGAAAGAGCGGGTGGTTGGGTGCGGTTTGTTGGGAGGTGTTACGACGAATTCCACGTGTGGGTCCTCCGGTTCGGAAATTGCATTCCGACGTTCGAATGAGGATGAATCAGCCTAAGCCTAAACGATGACATGCAAATTCAATTCCGCCAGGCTCCCGCGTGAATTTTTACACAATCAAGCATGCATCCCCGTAACTATAGAATCGGTATCCGGAATCGACTGCGTGTTTGTAGGCGCGCTTCATCACATCAATACCGTCAGTGCTGCCGGGAGCGACGAAAGCGGAGACGAGCATGAGGAGGCTGGATTTGGGGATGTGGAAGTTGGTCAGCAGGCCGTTTGCGATTTTGAAGGAGTAAGGTGGATGGACATAGAGGTTTGTCTGTCCGGCAAGCGCTCCGGTTGCTTCGAGCAGGCCGCTTGCGCCTTCGAGTGTTCGAAGGCTGGTGGTGCCGACGGCGATGACGCGGCGGTTTTCACGCTTGGCGGCTTGAATTGCTGCGACGGTTTCGGCGGGAATGAAGTAAGGTTCGGGATCGACGAAATGGTCTTCGACGTTCTCGGCTTTCACTGGGCGGAACGTGCCGGGGCCGACGTGCAGCGTCAGCGGAGCGAGGTTGACGCCGATGGCTTTTAACGCGTCGAGCAAGGTGTTCGAGAAGTGCAGGCCGGCTGTGGGCGCGGCGACGGCGCCGGGATTGCGCGCGTAGACGGTTTGGTAGCGTTGCTTGTCGAATTCCGACGATGGGCCCGCCTCGCGCCGGACGTACGGTGGCAGCGGGACTTCGCCGTGTTTTGAAATGAACGCATCGAACTCAGCGGCGTTGCAGTGAATTTCGATGATGTCTCCGGCTTCGCGCAGTCGTTCGCGCAGGACCACTTTAGGCCCGTCGATAAAGGTGAAGGTCTCGCCGACTTTCAACACGCCGCCGGCTTTCGTCAGGACGCGCCGAATGAGCACACCGTTTGTTTCGGGTGCCGTGGTGTCGCGCTGCGTCTCGGGCGGGAGAAGCAGGAATTCGACTTTTCCGCCGCTGGAATCACGCGTGGCTCTCAACCGAGCGGGGATCACCCGCGTGTCATTGACGACCAGCACGTCGCCGGATCGAAAATGTTTTTTGAGATCGCGAACGGACCCGTCGGTCCAGTTCGCACTGGCTCGGTCGAGCACGAGCAGGCGCGAGGCGTCGCGATCGGGAAGCGGTTCTTGAGCGATTTGTTGTTCCGGCAGGTGGAAATCAAAAATGTCTGTCTTCATGCGTCTCATGTTACTGTAAAGAACGGCGGTTCAAGGTTCAAAGTTCAAAGTTCAAAGTTCAAAGTTCAAAGTTCAAAGTTATTGAGTACTACGGTGGGCCGGGGACTAGTAGTAGATGGGGTAGTACGGCCGCTCTCTTGCGGTCACGATTCTTGTGCGGTAGGCTCAAGCTCCATTTTGGAGCTTTAACCCGGGAGCGAATGATGATTTTTGAAGAGATTGAAATCAAGAGTGGAAGCGTTTCGGCCACGATTTCGCCTGAGCGCGGGGCCTTGGTGACGGGGCTTAACGTGGGCGGGACGGAGATTCTGTATCTCGATCGCGCGACGTTTGAAGACGCGCCGAAGAATGTGCGCGGCGGGATTCCGGTGTTGTTTCCATACGCTGGAAAACTCGTGGATGGGATTTTCGTCGCGGCTGGGACAAAGATGAATCAGCATGGCTTCGGGCGGAACAAAGCTTGGAGTGTTGTGGATCGCACGGCGGATTCGTTGAGCGTTGGGTTGCAATCCGATGCGGAGACGCTCGCTGTTTATCCATTCGCGTTTAGCGCCGAACAACGCTGCACGGTGCTGCCGCGCGGGCTGCTGG
>JANXLS010001178.1 GCA_025355035.1 Planctomycetota bacterium
GGGCAGATTCAACACGTCGTGCCGGAGCTTGACGGCGCGGGTGATGGCTCCGATGAAATAGCGGCGGTCGGGGTAGGCTTCCGGGGCGCAGGTCAATAAGCGCACGGCGATTTCGGAGTGGGGATTGTAGAATCCGCGGCCGACGAAACGTCCATCTTTTTCGACGACTTCGACCAGTGTGCCGGGATCAATCTCGTCGTACGGGCCGTTCAACATGCGGCGGAAAATCCACACATGATTGGAGGAGTGGCGAGTACGCATTTCGACGGTCGGCAACACGTCGCCGGCCTCGGGGAGGATCGGGGAGTCTTCGTCTCTTCTTTTTCGCATGGCGTTATTCTAACCGAAAACCTTGAAATCGACAGAGTGTTTTGGACGGGCGAAAAGTTTGAAGTTTGGAGCTTTAGAGCTACCGGACAAAACCCTCGCGCCAATCTGCTTGCGGCGGGCGGCGTGGTACTTCGAAAAACTCGCTTCGCGAAGTCTCCAAATACGCTGTGCTCGTCTTTCTCGTCCCACTTGCCCGGCGCGGCGCATCTTGGCACGAGGGTTTTGTCCGATAGCTCTTAGAGAGAGGACTTATTTGGTCTTTGTCAAGAGATACTCCAGCACGGCGGCGAGTTCGGCGGCGCTTTGGTAGCGCTGCTCGGGTTCTTTGGCCATCAGTTTAATGATGAGCCCGGCGGTGTCGTCGCTGACGGCGGGGTTGACGTCCTGCGGGTTGGGTGCGGGTTCGAAGACGTGGCGCTTCATGACTTCGCCGCCGTTTTCGCCTTCGTAGGGGAGGCGACCGGAGACGACGTGGAAGAGCGTTGCGCCGAGGCTGTAGAGGTCGGAGCGATGATCGGTGTTGCGGAGCGCTCGCGCTTGTTCGGGCGAAATGTAGTGCGGCGTTCCGACGGCGATGCCTTCGGACGTGATGCGGAGCGAGTCATGGAGGAAGAGGGCGAGGCCGAGGTCGGCAAGCTTTACTTGACCGGTGCTCGAGATCATGATGTTTTCGGGCTTCACGTCGCGATGCAGGACGCCTTGCGAGTGAGCGTGTTCGAGGCCGCGCGCGACGCCGAGGCCGATCGCGAGCGCTTCGCGTTCCGGCAGGGCTTTTTCGCGATGAATGCGTCGGATGAGGGTCTCGCCTTCGACGTATTCCATGGCGAGATAAAAGATGCCGTTGATGACGCCGGAGTCCCAGACGGAGATGATGTTGGGATGGCTCATTGAGCTTGTTGCGCGGACTTCGCGTTTGAAGCGTTCAACGAAAGATGCGTCCTGGGCGAGACTCTTGGGCAGTACTTTGATCGCGACGGGCTTACCGTTCTGCGTGTCGGTGCCACGGAAGACGATGCCCATTACTCCGCCCAAGCGTTTCTGAAGATGATAGCGGCCGAGAACGTAGGGTTCGTCTGAAGAATCTTCCCACTCCTGGAG
>JANXLS010001193.1 GCA_025355035.1 Planctomycetota bacterium
AATCGTTGGTGCTGATTTCAGTGGTAGGAGGCTTGACCTTATGTTTGTTGAAGGCGATACCGGTCATCAAACGCGGTTTTCCTTGCGCGTCGTTTGCAATTCCGGGGCCCCACCCTTTCATGGTGTATCCGATAAAGCATCCGTGTTCGGCAAGGGCTTCGCCCCAACTCTTGAATTCAAGTGGGAAATAGCAGATGTGGTTCGCGGCTTCTTTCAATTGCCAGGGGTTTCGACCGGTGAGGATACAGGCGCGCGAGGGAGCGCATTTAGCTGTGGGCGTGTAGACATTGTTGAACAGGATGCCGTCTTTGGCAACGCGATCGAAGTTTGGGGTTTTGATCCACTTTGTTCCGTAGACACCCGCGTGAAGCCCCCAGTCGTCGGCGAGGGCAAAGAGGATGTTAGGCGGTGCCTTTTCGTCGGCGGCTTGCAGTGTGATGGGGGCGAGAGATAAGATCAGAGCCAACGTGTGGACGAAATTTTGTGTCATGAATATTCGCTTTTTTTAGGATTAGATAGACATCAGGGCAACTTCGAATGATGATGAATACACCGGGATCTGATAAATGAGATTCTTTCAATGCGTTGAAATGAAGCGAAAGAATTTCGTCATCATTTTTACCGGAGTCGTTGCAAACTTCGTAAGATCAGCGGGCGATTTATATAAGGAGGTAGGAAGATGATGACGCGTACCTGCGGAACGTGTTCGTTGATTGTCGCGATTGTTGCGGCCGGTGCGCTGATGCTTTCGGCGCTTGGCGCGGATGCGTATAAAGATGGGCAGTTTCCGCCGCCGTTGCCGCCGGTGTTGCAATGGGAGGATTTGTTGTCGGGGGCGTTGGAGGATCATTGGACGGACATGAACACCGCGATTCATTCGCCAACGTACAGTTTGAAGGCAGACCCTGAGAATGACAAGGGGCAGGTGTTGGTGCTGACGCGGCGGCCGACGGGGTTGATTCGATCGATGAAAGCGTATGAGAATTTCATTTTGGAATGCGAGTGGAGGCATTTGACGGAGGCTCCGAGTTCGGCGGGGACGAAAGATACAACGGGGAATTCCGGGCTGTATGTTTGGGCGGACCCTGTGCCAACAGTGGGCGGAAATTTTACGCGTGCGATTGAAGTGCAGGTCTGCAATTTGGGCAATGGAAAGTGGTACACGAGCCACGGGGATTTGTTTCCGATTTGGGGCGCAAAGATGACACCGGACCCGCGATTTGGGGTCAGCGGAACCCGTTCGATGCCGATCGAATTTCGCGGGAAGAAGACGGGGGAATGGAATCGGATTCGTGTGACGTGCATCGATGGGACGATTCAGGAGGAAGTGAATGGAGCGGTGGTTTCGGCGGGTTTTCGCACGTCGCCGCGGAAGGGGTATTTGTGTGTTGAGAGCGAAGGCGGGCCGATTGAATTCCGGAACATGCGTGTGCATGAATTAGCGGGCGATCCGAATTTAAAGGAGTCGGATGTGGCGGCGGTTTTGCCATCCGGGACGCGCGGGGTGTGTTTGTACAATGGTGTGAACCTGGAGCAATGGACAATTGCGGAAGGACAACTGGAGCAGTGGCATGCTCAGGATCACGTGCTGCACTGTGACGGAAAAACGGCGAGCGAAGGCATCTCGATTTCGATACCGATTCAAACGGACGTGAGCACGGAATTCACGTTGATCGCCGATTGGTCGCAGGCGAACGAATTGCCGTTTGCCATTGAGGGTTGGGGCGAGCCGATCGTGGCGATGGCGACTGCGGTGCCGGATGCGAAGAAGGGGTGGAACCGGGCGAAAATTTCGTATCGCTCGGGGCATGTTTCGATGACGGTCAACGATCAGAAATTCTGGGAGTCGGATCTGCGAATAGCTGGTAAATTCGAGCCGCGGTTGCGCTTGAAGAATCTGGGGCATGCGGTGCTTTTCAGCAATCTACTCGTGATTGTTCCGCCGAAACAAAAGTAGTCACGGTGGCACACATGGGGTTACATCGCCTGGAATAAGAGGATGCTGGTGGCGACGGCGGCGTTGAGGCTTTCGGCGCTGCCTTTCATGGGGATCGTGACTTTTTCGACGCAGGCTTTTTCGATGTCGGGCGGGAGGCCGTCGCCTTCGCTGCCGATGCAGAGAGTCAAGGGGCGATTGCGCCAATCGAAGGATTTGTAACTCGCGCCTTCGTGCGCGGACGTGGCGACCATGCGGGATTTGATGGTGGTCATGGACTTCAGGAATTCGTCGTTCTTCATGCGCAAAATCGGGAGCGATAGCAAGCCGGCTGCGGTGGCACGGACGACTTTGGCGTTGTAGGGATCGGCGGAGCCTTCGAGGACGATCAGCGCGGTTGCGCCAGCCGCTTCACACGAGCGTATGATGGTGCCAAGGTTGCCGGGATCTTGCAGACCGCAGGCAGCGACGATCAGAACGTCGCGCGATTTCAGGATATCGTGGAGATTCCATTCAGGCGTTCGCACGACGGCGGCGATGCCCTGGGGCGCCATGACATCGGCGATTTTTTTGTAGACATCTTTGCTGACACGAACGAGCGGGACGTTTTTGGCGCGCGCTTTTTCAACGAGGCTCACATCGTCGCCGAG
>JANXLS010001195.1 GCA_025355035.1 Planctomycetota bacterium
TTCAGCGATGGTTTATAGAGAAGAGCGCGATAAGGATTCTACTTTGACCGAAGCCGATGTGGCCGCCACCCGCGAAGGACTGAAAATCGTTGGGGTGCCGGACGCGCCGCTGATCGTCAATACCCGCGCGTTTCATCGCAATAAACTGCTGAAGGAGTTGATTAAGAGTAATCTCATAGACGGTTACAGCTACGAAGCAGCGACCAACCCAATCCGCGAGGGTAAGATTCTGGAAAGCGAAATCGTCCCTGCCATCAAGTTTGCCGTGGCCAATAAAAAAGACATCTACTTGTTACTCACTGCCGCGCACTCGAAAAACATGCTGGATGATATAAAGGACATCTTTAAGCGCTTGCTTCATGGAGCGAGCAAAGAATTGGAATCACCGCACGTGAAGATTGTGTTGTCCGCTTATGACGGGGGAATAGAATTCACGCCGGATCGAACACCGGATGGAAACTATGCCAATTCCACGAGTGGAGCTGCTTTGTGGCTATGCGCGGAAAGTGACAAACATAAATTGCGCGGCAAATGACTGCCCTGTTGTTAACCAACCGTTGCCGTGAGGGTTTTGGGCTCTTTAAAGCTGTCAGCGGCGACCCAAATCTCTTTCAAGGGCCAATCCGAACGAAAGGTCCTCGGCGACAATTTCGACCGCACCATCTAAAACAGCTCCGAAAAAAAAACCAGGATCAAATGTCGAGTCCGATTAGAATGAGATACTCCGTCGTGTATCCCGGCCCCGCGAAGACGAACATCCGTTTGTCGAAACCCAGGAGCCTTACTGATCCATATTTCCCAAACCAGAAACCACTCGCGGCAGTCGGATTCAAGAATTAAGTGGTTCATTACAACGCGAATCCGCCGCCTTCCATGTGGCGACACAGCCTACCGTGTGTACCAAACCGATAACCCATTGAACTGAAGAAAGGTTCACGTACCAATTGTGCCACGTGCGGAATTCAACGCTTTTAAAATCTTCCAGGCTTGCCGTCAGAAAATGATCCAGGTGCGGGTGTAAATAAAATAGAAGCACTTCAATTGCCGTCATGATAATCCAAGTCGTTAATAATAGGCGATAGAGCCGCGGTGTCCGCCGTCGTGTCGCTATTGAATTCCACAGCAGAACTGACAGTGTCAAAACTCCAGCCAGATTTAACCAGCGTGTTACTTCCTGTGTCACTTGTCCCTGTAAGCTATGGCTGCCCAGAACGTTCGCGCCAACGTGAATCACAACCGCGCCGTAAAACGTGAATCCACCCAACCAAAAGGCTATCGCGAACACAACAATCGACCTTTGAATCAGCTCTTTCCACATTATTTAAGTACCCATCCGACCAATTGAAAACGCCGCGCTGGCTCACCCAGGCGCCTTCGTTTACACCGAGTCAATACCTGGCTGGTTCGATTCCAGATTTCCAATCACAATTTTTCCAAAACGAAAGGAACATTCAATGCGCGAAATCGCTCGCGTCCAGCAAGGCTTTTTCCCCACGCAAGACCGTATCGTCCGTGCCGTCGCCCATCTGTTCAAATTCCCAATCCAGCAGACTGGCCCCCTCGTCGTTCTCGACGCCGGGTGCGGCAACGGCAAAGCCGTTCACGATCTACGGACCCAATGGCTCGCCACATTACCGGATCTGAAAGTAACACTGCTCGGTATCGAATCCGACAAAAGCCGGTTTGAAAATGCAGCAAAACAATTTCAGACCGGCGTCGGCGGCGGCACTGCGCTTTGGTCCGCCATCGAAGACGCCACGGTCGATCAGGCCACGTCCCTGCTGTATTTCAATCCGCCATTTGATCGAATTCGCGGCGTCGGCCGGGTGGAGCACACTCTCTTCAATCGCGTGAAAGACTGGCCCGCGAAGTCCACCGGCGTCCTCTTGATGATCGTGCCCGATTACATTCTCTCCGATCTCGATGTCGGACTCGCGGTCGCCGTCGAACGCGACTACGAGCTACTCGGCTTGTGGCGCTACCCCGAACCGG
>JANXLS010001199.1 GCA_025355035.1 Planctomycetota bacterium
ATGATCTGGATCAGCACCAGTGAGATACCCCACGTCGCGAGCATCGAATCAAGCGGCCGTCCATAAAGATGGCGAACGACGAGGCGCTCGATGCAGTAACCGACCGTCGCCGCCGCGATGAAGGAGAACGGAATGGCGAGAATGAAATACGTGTTCAATGCCGTCGGCGAAACGATCTGCCCTACTTCAGGACGGAAGATTTGCTCGAACAATTTTTGCGTTAAAAACGTGGCGTAAGCACCAATCATCATCAATTCGCCATGCGCCATGTTGATGACGCCCATCATGCCGAAGATGATCGAAAGGCCCAGCGCCATGAGCACGAGAATCGAGCCTTGCGACAGCCCGCTGAAGACGTAGCCCACGCCGTTAACCGATGACTGCCACGACTCGACCGCGCTGATCGCCGCGCTCAACCGCGTGTCGGCGTCGGGATTCTTGCCGTTGTCAGCGTTGAGTTTTTTCAATTCTTTCAAACGCGACGACGCGGTGAGCCATTTGATTTCTCCCAATTTGGTCACAGAGTCAAGCTGTTCAGGCGTCCATTTTTTCGCGTCCACCGTCGCGAGATGGATCATCGCAATGCTGCCTTCGATCGCATTCTTGACATTGGGATCCGATTCGATTTTGAGCATCTCAACCAAAATCGGAAGGCTTTTTTCGAGCGAGTACGTTCCGCAATTTTTGATCGAGGCCAGGCGCGTGTCGTAGTCGCGCGAATAGATTCCGACGATCTTCGCCGCGTCGTTCAAGCGCAGTTTATCCACGCGCGATGGCGAGTAATCTTTAAATTCCTTCGCGATCTCGGGCGTAAGCGCGGAACCTTCGGGAGCCGGCGTCATGGTCAACGGGTCAAGGAGCGCGAAACTTTCCTTCGGCTTGAAAACGTAAATCTGTTTGTGCCATTCTTTGACATTGCCGTCCGCCACTTCGCCAATTAATTTAATCAAGCGCGTGTCGCCGGATTTCGCGAGCGCATCGATGGCCGCTTTGCGCGTCACCGAATCGTCGCTGAGCAGATCCGCGAGTGCTTTGCGTTCGTCGGATTCAGAGGCGGCGACACCGGGTGCTCCCAGCGCTATCCAGCATAGAATGAGCGGGTAGAATAGCAGCACCGATCCCGACAGCTTTTTAAACATGAGTGTCGAATTCCCCCAACGGCATTGTCTGTATTTGACGAATTGCATTGAAACGGTGCACTGATTCACTTACAGAAAGTTGTTAAAAAAGGCGGTCCGGAAAAGTCACGGACCGCCCGTTTTCGAGTCGAGTTATATTACTTCTTCGGGCCGCCAGTCGGGGCTGGGATTTCGTCGGGCTTGTGGAGATACGAACTGTACGAATCGGCCTTTACCAGTCCCTTAGACTTCCACACAATCTTGAACTGTCCGTCCTTGAGGATTTCGCCAACGTACACGGGCTTGTACGTGTGCTGATTCTTTTCGTCCATCTTCTTTTTGCCACCCGGCGCATCGAATTCCATGCCGTAGACAGCGGCGCGAACCTTATCGACATCGAAGCTGCCGGATTTTTCGCAGGCCGCTTTCCAAACATAGACGCCGAAGTACGCGGCTTCGATCGGATCGTCAACGACGCGGTCCTTGCCGCCCGGGAGGTTGTTCTTCGCGCAATACGCTTTGAAGTCTTCAGCAAACTTTTTGTTTTCCGGCGATTCCACCGACATGTAGTAGTTCCAGCAGGCCAAGTGGCCAACGAGCGGCGGAACGTCCATCGCGCGGAGTTCGTCTTCGGCAACGGAGAAGGCCATGATCGGACAATCCGCCGACTTCAGACCCTGGTTGGCAAATTCCTTGTAGAACGGAACGTTGCTGTCGCCGTTGATCGTGGACAACACGCAGGCCTTGCCGCCGGCCGCGAACGCCTTGATCTTGCCGACGATCGTCTGGTAATCCTGGTGGTGGAACGGTGTGTATTCTTCCATGATGTTCGCTTCCGGAACGCCCTTGGCGATCAAGAACGCCTTGAGCACTTTGTTCGCCGTTCGCGGGAAGACGTAGTCGGTGCCGAGCAAGTAGAATTTTTTGTAGCTGCCGCCTTCTTCGCTCATCATGTATTCAGCGGCCGGAACCAACTGCTGATTAGGGGATGCTGCTGTGTAAAACACGTTCAACGACTGTTCTTCGCCTTCGTACTGAACCGGGTAGAAGAGGAGCGCATTGTTTTCTTCGTAGACAGGGAGCACAGACTTGCGGCTCACCGACGTCCAGCAGCCGAACGTAACCGCGACTTTGTTCTGCACGACCAGTTCTTTCGCCTTTTCAGCGAAGAGCGGCCAGTTGCTCGCCGGATCGACAACAACCGACTCGATCTTCTTGCCGAGCACGCCACCCTTGGCGTTGATTTCTTCAACCGCCATGAGCACGACATCGCGCAGGGACGTTTCGGAAATCGCCATCGTTCCGCTCAGCGAATGAAGAATACCAATTTTGACGGTATCTTCGGCAGCAGCATTGAAGCTCAAAAAGCTTGCAACCATCACGGCAGCGACAACAACAATCGAACGAATTCGTTGCAACATCACGTTCCCTCCATAAAATTGGCCGCTCACATCGGCCGGTTGATTTTCGATCACCCACTCGAGCAGTTCGATGGTGATTCAAAGCCAAATTGATGACTTTTGAACACTATTGAAGAGTCGATTTGTTTCGTAAGCGAATAAGAGCATGGCTTGCGCCAATTGAATCCAAAAGCGCGATGTTTGTGCAACACTTCAACGTTAAATGAGTTGTGCAAGTTTTTATTACTTATTTAGGGGTTAGAGCATGAAACTCATAGCAACTAGGAGAGCTCAAAAAAGTCTCGACATCGAACGGATGCTGAATTTGATTTGTTAAAGGAGGAGTTACATGAGAAGGGCACGAAAAAAAAGTGCCGAGCCACGCTAGGCGACTCGGCACTCAAGACTCTACATTATGGACTGATTTCCGACTCGTTACTTGCCGTCAGTCGGGTGGGTACCCTTTTCGAGCTTGGCTTTATAGTCGTTCTTTTCGATCGTCGCGGTGAACGCCTTTTCGAAGAGCGCCAATTCGTCGTCAGTGAACTTGTGTTCGTCTCCGTCCTTCAAACCGGTGATCGTCTTCATGTTCGCATCGGATTTCAAATCCTTGCCAAACGCGTTCAAGTTGTCCTTCGTCGCTTCTTCCTTTTTTTCCTTGTCGTAGTGGTGGCACAGGTGGCAGTTGGCCAACTTCTTCTCGACCAGGTCCGGGCGCATCTTCTTGAGTTTTGTCAAGAATGCCTTCTGCGCGAAAATCGGTTGAGCCATCGACACGACGACGGCAATCGCACCCAGCATCGCAACGAGGCGAGCGGCAGTCTTCTTCATGTTTTTCATCGTTCTTCCTTCCCTCTCCCAAAAAAAGTGTTGTAACCGCGAACGGCATGACAAAATGATCTGTTACTTTTACACCGAATCCGGTTTGATAGAAAGCGACGCTTTTCGCCGCGCATCTTTTTTGACGCGCGCCGACAGAAAATATTCAACGATTTAGCTTGGAGTCATGTAACCCAAAACTATTCAAGTCAGAAACACGACAGTTGAATTGGACATTTCAATGACTTGGTTGAAAATGAAAACTGAATTCGAGTTCCGAACACACATCACTTCCGAGATTCGCACATGAAGCGAGCGATCCGTTATCTTCCGGTTCTGCTGCTGCTCGCAACGGCGTTGGCAACTCCTCTATTATATGGATTCGACGCCAACTTTGTTCCCGGCTCAAACATCGTCCCCAACTCACGCGCCTTGCACGACGCCTTTGAATCGACAACCGCCAACGCGTGGACGATCGCGACAGGCACGACTCAGGCAACACGCGTACTCAACGCGCCCAAGGGTGCGCCGTGGGATTTCAATGGTGTGAAGTCGCTGCGAATCAAAGCTGAACGCGCCAATGCAGTCGGCGGATCAGCGCGCCTGCGCTGGATGGTGAGCAGTCGCGTCGGGGGATTGTATCTCGGGCCCGCAGTGGCGCTGCCGTTGAGCGGAGCGGCTACGCCCTCGATCGACTTCTCGACCGATTCCGGAGAACTGACGCCCGTCGGACACCAACGCCCCTGGGATTTTCTTGCTGCGGGCGAAATCGTATCGATCGAATTGCGCGCTGAATATACGCCCGCTGTGTTGAAGTCCGGGAACGGGGACGCGCTTAAGATTTCGCTCTCTGATGTGCAATTGGATCTCAGCACATCCGCGTCGATCAAGACGGAAGTGCTCGACTTGCGTCTGCAAAAAACGACAAACGGTGCGCAGCCGATATTTATCGTGAGCTTCCGAATTCATCCGCTTCCCAGCGATCCGTATGCAGCAACGGGCGAAGGCGATGTTCGCATTCGTTTCAAGAACGGAAAACAAGCGCTCGCGTTTCTCGATCAGGACGTCATTGAAATCAACGACGGTGCTGCAACTCGGTTGGCACCAGTGGGCCTGCCGATTTGGCGCGCGTACATTTCGGACTGGCCTGTAGTGGGAACGTTTGAAATTGTGAGCGGAAAGAACGTGTGGGCGTTACCCTGTTCGGCTGTTGAATTAGAAACCGCGAACGCGCCGGCAATACCGCCCTCGTCCGCGCTAACAGGGCCGCGATTCGATGCGCAGCAGCAGCCAAAAGCGCGTGCTCATTTGCGCTGGGAAACGTCGCTCGAAGCATCGGCTCCTCTATTGGAAGCAAATTGGACCGGGCGTTCGACATTCTGGTCGCTCAATCCGGCAGGAGCGTGGCTGCCGATTTCGACGGCCCAGATGCTCGACGTGTACACACTCCCGGCGAACGCGACGGCAGCAGACGTGGCTGCGAAAAAAGTCTGGCGACCGGTACCGTTTTGGAACGGAACGTGGGGCGACTATGCGGGAATTCGACGCCCGGACACAACGCTGGCGCGACGCATGGACGCACTGCTCGAAGCCGCGGTGCGCGAAGGCGACGTTCGACCGCTCGTGTTGTTTGACGGGGCGTCGCTGGAACGCCAGGGCGTTTTCAATTGGGCGAGCCATCCCCTGCGCGACAAACTTGCAGGGCCGGGAACTCTTTTTTGGACACCTGAGGGCTTCGACTTTTGCGCCCGCTGGATGCGTTACTGCCTTGCACGTTACGCGCATTCGCCGGCGGTCAGTGCGTTGATGATCACGACGGATTTGAATGCTCCAGGCGCGTCGGAATTTCATGCCCGCTTCGCTCCGTTATTGAAAGATTGGAGCTCCAATTCGCTCGCCGAAAAACCGCTGATTGCCTTGCATCCATTGACGCTGCCGCCGCAGGTTGTCAAAGAAATCGGGACGTTTGAAACGAACAACCGCGAGAATGACGTGAACTGGCGCGTGGATCAGCGTCTCGAACGCGCGTTCGGCCGGACGATCGACAAAGTCGGATTGGGCGGCGGACGATGTTACGAAGTCACGGCGATCGATTCGTCGGCGATTTCAGTCGCGGTTCAGAACACGTACAATCTCGAATTTTCCGATTGGCGCAAACCAGCCGACGACAATTTTTTCGGATGCAATGCGCTGATGTTTGAAGTCTGGGTTCCGCCGGACGCGCCGCACGACCTGCGCATCGGCGTGCATCTGCGAGATCGGAACGGAAATTGGTTTCAAACGCTGCTTCCCGGCATGATGCGCCCGGGAGATTGGACGACCTGTGCGCTGGATCTCACCGCCTCCAACGCCCACGGATTGACGGCGGTCAACCACCGCACCACATGGACCGACTACAGCCGCCAACGCCTGCAAGAGGTCGGACTGCATGTCTACAGTACCCATCCGCGCTTTGCCTTGAAGACTGGACGAATCCAAAATCTAACCGTACGGTTCGACAACATTCGCGGCGTCGTTTTCCCGCAAAACGGGCCCGAACCGAAAACCGAAATTGCGCTCTTCGAGCCGCTCCAAGCAAAACCAAAAGCGAACGAAGCGCAAGCATTTCCGCGCGGGTCGCTTGTCGAGCACCACGTCACCATCAACAAGGCATTTGCAAATCCGTACGATGTGCGCGACTGCGATCTGGTTGCTGTTGTAAAAACGCCTTCTGGAAAAACAGTGCGGGTTCCGGCATTCTTCAATCTATTGTGCGAGCGGCGGGAAGCCGCTCCGGGAGGCGATGAAATCGTTGAGCCTGTCGGCGGCGAGTTCTTCACCGTTCGCTATCGCGCTCAGGAAGTGGGGCCGCATGCGCTCGCGTTCGAATTACGCGAACGCGGTCGATACGATGTTGCGCGGAGCTGGCAGCCTGACGACCGCTTCACGCCCGGCGGCGAGGCTCAGGCTGGGATCGAGCGGCGGTGGCCTTTTACGAAATATCCGCTCGGTCGCGATTCGGATGGCAAAAGACCGATCGATAAAATCACATTTGTCCCGGGAACTCTCACGGCCACGCTCGATCTCGGACCCGCCGCATTCAACGTTATCGAAAGCGAATCGCCATTCCACGGTTTCGTTCGAGTCGCGAAAGATAAGCGCCATTTTGAATTCGACGACGGTTCGTTTTTCTATCCGATCGGACCGTGTCTGCGCAGTCCCAGCGACTCGCGTGTGCCCTATCGCTCACCCAAATACTCGCACGAGATCATCGACGCGTTGGGCAATCGAGGCTCGTACCAGTACGAC
>JANXLS010001226.1 GCA_025355035.1 Planctomycetota bacterium
GGGGTGAGGGGAGAGGGGAGAGCGTGAGACTTCAGCTGTGCGCAGGTCAATAAATAAAGCCGAGACACACAGGAACAGAATTCGACTTTACTTACTCTTCAATCTGATACGTTTCCGCCCCGCTGACGACAAGGATTTTTCCGCCGAGTGCCAGAGCGGCACCCAATTCGGCATCGGTTTTCAGCAGGTCGAAGTATTGTTTACTGAATTGTTTGATCGACTTCGGCTTGGCTTCGGCTTTGGCTTGCGAATCGACCCACACGCCGCCTCTGCTGTAGAAAGTGCGCGAGCCGATGTTTTTGATCAGGCTTGCTTGCGCCTGTTCGACGAAGAGCGCGTCGGCTTCGCTGAATTGTCCGCCGCCGTCGGCTGCTTTGGCTTTCGCGGCATTGGCGAATTGTTTGCGTTGCTCGTCGATGCTCGTTCCGTTGACGGCGCGCGTCGCACTTTTGTCGGCGACGGCGTTCGATGCGTCCTTCAAGTCTTTTTCTGCTGCTGCCAACGCTGTGGCACTTTCGCCCGTTTGCATCTCTCTTGCGCGCTTGCTCATCGTTTCCGCTTCAGCGGACGCTTCCTTTCTCGCGGCGTCCTGACGGCGGAGTGCGTCCATCGGTGTTGCGGGTTTTCCGGCGGACAGCGCCCCACGGAACGTCTCTTCGTCCCTCGGAGCGAAGCCGCCGCGATCGCCTCTCGCGACGGGCATCGGCGGGACGCGGATCATGCCGGGTTCGAGGACCAACTGGCTGGTGTACGGCGTGACGATGCCGTGGCGTGTGGCGAGGTCCACGATCTCGCGGACGATTTCTGGGTTCTGGCCACTGAGCCGCATACTCTCCAAAAGATACCCGATCTTGCGCATTGCCCAAACGCGCGGCAGGAAGGAATTGTCGAGGCTGCGGGCGGGCCAGTCGGTTTTCACAGCGATGCGTTTGGATTCGCCGGCGACGTTGCCGGTCAGTACGATTTCGCCGGGGCCGGAACCTTTGTAGCGACCGGTCAGGACGAATTCGCCGCCCTTGAACAGCGCCGGGATTTTCTTCGGATAAATGCTGTTCGCCCCGCTGCCCGTTCCAAAATCAAAAAACGCGTCGGTCATCACCGGATTCTTGATTTTCGCGAAAAAGTCGCTGACTTTGATTTCTATATCTTCGCGCGGCGAAACGTACGTGGACGTGCCTTCCTGATCGTACGCGAGCTGATCCAGCAGATGCGTGTTAACATCGTCGCCGACACCGAAGTTGAAGAAGCGGACCTTCGACTTTTTGTTCACGTCTTTGACGCCTCGCAGGATTTCGCCCATGTCGGTGACGCCGTTCGTCGGCAGGCCGTCAGTCATGAAGACGATCATCTTTGCCGTCGCGGAGCCTTCCGAGAAATCGCTGCCCAGCGCGGCGCGCAGGGCGCCGTCGATGTTCGTCCCGCCGCTGGCTTCGATCTGGTCCACTGCGGCGAGCGCCTTGGCGATGTTTTCTTTCGTCGCGGCCATCATCGCGCTGCTGCTGAGACCTTCGACTTCCGTCGAAAACGTGATCAAGTTGAAGCGGTCGCGTTCGTTCAACGAGTTCAAGCAGAACTTCAACGCGTTCTTCGTCTGTTGAATCTTCGGACCCTGCATCGAACCGCTGCGATCGACGACGAAGACCAGTTCTTTCGCGGGCATTTTGGATGCGGCGAGCGATTCGTCGGCGCGACCGATGAGCATGAAATAACCGTCCTCGCTTTCGGAGACGCGATGCGTGATGACGCGAAACGCCACGTCGCCTTTGGACGGCGCGTAGTAAATTCGCAGATCGTTTTCGGAGGTCAGATTGTTTCCGTTCAGGCGCACGACAGCCGTGTTCGCGTCAGGGCGGTCGATCGCCAATTGGTGACTGGAACTGTAGACGGGACCGAGGCCATTTTTCGAACGGATCTGGACCTTCAGTTCGTAGCTGCCGATGCCGTCTGTGTAATGCTGGGAGGCAGTGAGGATGTGGCGGAAATCGTAGAGGCCAGCGGTTGCCGTGAGCATCTGTGTGTAACTGAATTTCAGCTTGCGCTCCTGATTAGGCGGGACGGGAAAGACGCGCGCTTCATACAGGTTGTCGCCCGAGTAACGCAACAACGCGGGGTCGCGGCGTTGTTGGACAATGGATTCATAGATGCGCTGCGCTTCGGTGGCGTCGTAGAGCTTGCCTTCGACCATCTGCCCATCCATCGATAGCGCCGAGTTGTTGATCGCCGCGCCGTTCGGAATCGGGATCATCATCCGCACTTCCAAATCGCGGCCGCTGAGATTCAGGAAAGATTGTTCGATGGATGTTGTCGCAACGTTCTCTTCGATCCGGACATCGACTTTGCAGGACGTGATGCGAAACGGCAGGCGACTAGGATCGCTGTGCGGCGGATTAGTGCGGCGCACATCAGGCGGGATCGGAAACGCGCTCGAAGGCACAGCAACTTTTTCGACGATGGGAACGAAGAGTCCTTCAGCGCGAACGGTTGACGCGATGAACATCATCGTTAGTGTCGCAAACAGGAGTGCTGAGGCGCGGTGATTCATGATGCAGACTCCGATGAAGATTGAATTCGTTTCATAATAACGAACAGCGTTATCGTACGCCGTTTGACGCCGACTCCGTCGTTAAGTTTCACAGAAAAGCGAGGAATAGTTTTGAGTGGGTGAGTGCTACTGGTAGATCCGGGACATAGCACTCAGCTCGCTGAAAACGTGAGTGCTATGTCCCGGGTTCATTATCTTCTCTGGCCGCTGATTGTTGCAAAGTTTAAAGTCAGGGGCAGCCGGCAGCCGGATGAGTGCCGCAGACACAAGAGGCCTTTTCCGAAACGACAGGACCTCAGTCAGCGTTATTTGGTAAAGACGCGTACAGTGTTCAGATGAAGAGGGTTTTTTTCTTTCAGTCCTATCTTCAAGTAGCGAGTCGACTCCGGCGTCTCGAAACTAATAACCCAGAAATTCTGCCAATCGCGCGTTGTCCAGATTTCCGTCCACGGCCCCTCAGCAGAATCAGCGCTCCACAAAGACAGCGTTTTCGAGCGAGTCATTTGGGAGTTTCGGTTGGAAATTTCGACCGCTGCTACAGACTGCTTGGCTCCAAGATCAAGGACGACGAATTGATTGATGTCATCGTTCGTATGGAAAGAATGAGTATTTTCCCAAACGTCACCCCCCTCACCGTTCAACAACCACGCTGATAACCGCTGCTCGTGAAATTGACTGCTCACTTTTGCCGTCGCATTCTTCGAAATCCATTTGTACATCTTACCTGCGTCCTGAACGATTCGGACATTTTGTTGGAAATCGGTACCGGGTACCGCAGTCGGCGCGGACGGGCACGGATGCGGTTTCGCTGATGCCTCTACTCTGTAAGGCTCGCCAGCCGCATCGACCGGATACTTTCCGTCGCACTTGCTGAAATAGCCTTCGATCGCCAGCACGGCTTCGCCCGTCGGTTGAGTTTTAAACGGAAGAAACTGACAGGAAAAATAGCTGCATGCTTCGCTGCAAAGCAGAACGGTTGACGACACTTTACAGTCCACAAACGCGCAGCCGCCGATGATATTCCAATCCTTTCGGAGGTGTCCGAGCGTATCTTTATCGTGAATGATTTCGGGAAAACTCATGCTGGAAAAGATGCAGTTCGCACACGCAAATCCGTAATCGACGGCTCTCAGGTTCGGAAAGCGGCATTTGTGCAGCGAGCAATTCACCAGTCGCCAATGCGTCGAAAAATAGCCGAAGAATCCGCCGCCTTTGGTGAAGACACAATCCACAAAGATCGCGTTGTGAGCGCGCAGCGCAGACGAATTGTCCAACGCAAAAACGACATTCTTGAAAACCACCGGCAAGTCGCGCTCGCCATTGGCGTAAATGTGAGCATCGTGTGACAGGTCGAATTTTCCACCCGTAACAGTCGCGCCCGCTGCGATTCGCACGGTGGTTTTCGGCTCGCTTGTAAACGTGCCGTTAATCGTATAGGCGCCGGGAAGAATGGTGAATGATTTGGAAAGCAATTCGCCATTCAATTCAACCGGTTTGACCACAGCTTTGTCGCTCGCTTTTTTGCCCGTATTCTTGTCGACACCATAAATCTTAACCGAATACAAATGAAAGTGATTTCGACCGGTGCGTAAAATTTTAACGAATCGACCGGTCCCTTTGATCGTGGCCTCGTATTCAGGCTTCGCATCTTCTGTGCGCCAGACTTCCGTCCATGGCCCGATTTCGCTGTTGCCGACTGAAATCGCCATCGGGACCGCTCGTTCGGCAAGATTGCGCCGCGTGATGATATCTACACGCTTCAAATCGTAACTCTGTTGTAGATCAATCACAATCCACGCGTCATTCTCAACGGTTGTTGAAAACGCGAAGGCATCGGGGCCACCACCGTACCCTCCCCCCGAACCGTCGAGCAATCCGGGCAACGGTGGATGGTCCGGCCAGATCGAACTGCTCGTGTACGTCGCATCTTTCGAAATCCATTGCGCCGACGGATCCTGCTCCGCCGCACCCGTTGATCCGTTCGCGACCATTTCCGCAGCCGCCACCGCTGGCAGCGTCTTTAACCGCGTCTCCACCTTCAGCTTCGCAAGCCCGCTCAAACTCGGCAACGCCGTCGCGTACCACATCGACGCCCGTTCCTGCATGTGCTTCTTCAGGTGCGGCGAGGGTTCTTTCTCCGCGCGATCGAACCATTCGTCCGCCAACTTGAATTGAGCCGCTGCATCCTGCGGCGGACTGAGTTCCTGGC
>JANXLS010001242.1 GCA_025355035.1 Planctomycetota bacterium
GCTGAACCGATGCCGGGGCGTTCTGCACCGGTTGGGTGCGGATCGGAACGATGTTCGCCGCCGGAGCCTGGTAGCCGTTGGTGGGCGGCTGAGACGCGCCGGCGATCTGTTCGTCGATTGACTGCGACAACAGCGCATACAAATCGCGGATGCGCCCGTGAATGGCTTCGGGCTGATCGGCGTCGGAGACTTCAATTTCCATAGCAGCGCCGAACTGCTGGCTGCTGTACTCCACGCCGGGCAGGGGGACCTTCTTCGAGAGGTTTGCGGAGATCTTGATCATGACTTGCTCCTTATGAAATGAACGGGGTTTGATTTCTCTGATCGTGCGATGGGGCACCACGCGGCGACAGGTCGCGTGAATTCGAGTTGGTTGTTGGCTATGAAAAGCCGTGGTCGGACGAGCCGTGAGTTGCGGAAGTCGGGTAGGTAAACAGCGAGGATTACGGGCAGATTGAGGCGGGTGCGTCGGCAGAACCGACGCATGAATTGCGATGCGTGGGCTCGACCGACTGACGGCGGACAACGGATAAAAGCACAATGCTTGTTTTATAGTAACGCGTAATGGGTGTTATATTCAGGCGTCGTAAGATTCGGCTTTGAACGAAAGTTGAGATAAGTACAGCGGCAAAAGTCAGGTACCTTCCAATTTTGCCTTGAGCACTTTAAAAACGGGCATGAAAAGTCGAAAACGCTCGCGCGCCGATTTCGATCAAATATGGCCATTTGAGATCATCAAACACTTCATTTATATCACTTATTTCATGCGCACATTGGGTCTTAGGGTATTAACTCGCTTGTCTGCGGCACTTCCTTCGATCACATATTAGGGCCCCCGGCGGCAACTTTATTTCGCCGTTAAGAAAGTCGAAAACTTTCGGCGTTTTAGACAACGTCGAACTTCTAGTTTTCTGCGTTCTATCATGCGTGTCAGTCATGCCGTTTCCTGGCCTACCTACCATGCGATGTCGTTCGGCGTGTTGGGTCGATTTGGCCGGAACCCGTGGGGGTCTGCACGGCAGCCACACGCGATCGAGCGGCGCGCTTTCAAATCGTGTTGATCAAAACATGTGCCACCTTTGAAAGCTACGACTCAGGCAAATTCCACGGGTTCATCTATAAACGTTTTAAAGATGTCCTTGCTCCTGGTTCCTGGGCCTATCGGTGATTCGCGGATCAACAAAGAGCGTTGGAACAAAAAATGAACTGCGCTAAACTGCGAACCGAATCAAAATTCTCGTCGCCGCCCTCGGTTTAGAGACCTGTTCACAGCAGGCAATGAGAGCACTTTCTGGAGACGTGATTTTGCCGACCCAATCGCGATAACGGGAAGTGAGCCCATCGTCGAGCGCCGCGGATCCGTGTTCGATTCAGTTGCTCAGGCGAGATTTGAGCGCATTTGGAAACGCGGTATGAACGCTGTTGAGATCGAAGAAGCCATTACCAAGCTGGCGGAGCGGCCGTTTGACGCGGGCGCGTTCCCGTACGCTTTCCTGGAATCTTTCGGCAACAAGGAGACGACGCTCAAGCGGCTGCGCAGCGGGGCGTCGAATAAGTCCGATGTCGGTGGTGTGCTTCAGACCAACAACATCCACATTGCGGTGTGCAAGGCCGGCGAGGTCACGAAGACGCTAGGCGCGCTGAAGGCCAGTCCGGCCACGGCTCGGGCGAAGGCGAAGTTCATTCTCGCGACCGATGGCGAAATCTTCGAGGCGGAGGATTTGGAATCGGGCGAGATGGTCGCTTGTCCCTATCCCAAATTTCCCGATTGTTTCGGCTTTTTTCTGCCGCTCGCCGGGATCAGCACGGTCAAGCAGGTGCGCGAAAGTTCGTTCGACATCCGGGCCACCAGCCGGTTGAATCGGCTTTATGTCGAGTTGCTGAAAGACAATCCCGACTGGGGTACGGCGGATCGTCGGCCGGACATGAACCATTTCATGGCGCGGCTGATCTTCTGCTTTTTCGCGGAAGACACCAACATCTTCCGCAGCACTCAGCTTTTCACCAGCACCGTCGAACAGATGAGCGCGCGGGATTCGTCGAATACGCATGAGATCATCGGCGAGCTGTTCCGCGCGATGGACACGAAAATCGAAGATCGTGCGACCTCCGGTTTACGCGGTTGGGCGGACCTGTTTCCGTATGTGAACGGCGGGCTTTTCTCCGGGCGGATGGACGTGCCGCGCTTCAGCAAGATCGCGCGGTCCTACCTGATCCACATCGGCAATCTTGATTGGACGAAGATCAACCCGGACATCTTCGGGTCGATGATCCAGGCGGTCGCCGACGATGAAGAGCGCGGCGCGCTGGGGATGCACTACACCAGCGTGCCGAACATTCTGAAGGTGCTCAACCCGCTCTTTCTCGATGACCTGCGCGAACAGCTTCAAGTCGCCGGCGACAATCCGCGCTCGCTACTGAACCTGCGCAAGCGCATGTCGCGGATTCGGGTCTTCGACCCGGCGTGCGGCAGCGGCAATTTTCTGGTGATCGCCTACAAGGAGATGCGGGCGATTGAAGCGGAGATCAACGCGCGGCGCGGCGAGAAGGATCGGGCGACGGAGATTCCAAAGACGAACTTTCGCGGCATCGAGCTGCGCGACTTCCCCGCCGAGATCGCGCGCCTGGCGCTGATCATCGCGGAGTATCAATGCGACGTGTTGTATCGCGGGCAGAAGCTGGCGCTGGCGGCGTTCCTGCCGCTGGACAAGCAGAACTGGATCACGTGCGGCAACGCGCTGCGCGTGGATTGGCTGAGCATCTGTCCGCCGACATCCACCGGCGTGAAGATGACTGCCGACGACCTGTTCAGCACGCCCTTGGATCAGGCGCAGATTGAATTCGAGAACGAAGGTGGGGAGACTTATATTTGTGGGAATCCGCCGTACAAGGGAAGTCAATCGCAGGACGGCGAACAGAAAGACGACCTTGAAGCGGTGTTTGAGCGGACTGGCGTAAATTGGAAGGGAATCGACTATGTAGGCGGGTGGTTTAAGAAGGCATCCGACTATTGTAGGCGCGTATCTGCTGCATTTGCGTTCGTTAGCACCAATTCCATTTGTCAAGGCAAAGCTGTATCGGGCCTTTGGCCGCACGTGCTCAAGAATGACCTCGAAATCAATTTCGCATACACGAGCTTCAAGTGGGCAAACCTCGCAAGTCACAACGCTGGAGTTATTGTCGTTGTTGTCGGAGGGGCTCCGAAAAGCTCATCCAAGAAGCGTTTG
>JANXLS010000894.1 GCA_025355035.1 Planctomycetota bacterium
AATGTATTTTTAATTTGGAAAAAGCAGCTGGAATTCTCGAACTAGCAAACGACACCGACAGCGACCTCGCGAAGGAAGTCAACAGCCAATTGTACTGGGCGCGAAAGCGATCCACGCTGGCCATCGATGCCGCACTCGACAAATTGCGCGGCGCGTCCGGGGTCGCAAGACCCGTTCAGCCCAAACCGGCTGCATCAAAGCCATCGACTCCTGCCACGCCGGGCACTCCCGGCGGCCTGGCCGAAAGCGGTATGACGGTCGAAGATGAGATCGCGAAAAAAGCGTTCGCTGAAGTTCAGAAATTCGCTCAAGCCCACACCGTCGACGATTATGTCCTGAGCTTGCGTTGGTTCGAATTCGCGGGGAAACATCCTGGCACCGACTATTCGCTGAAAGCCCTTACGCTGGGACGCGAAGCGCAGGCGCGATTCAAAGCGACCAACCCGAATGCACAAAAAGAAGTGCTCCCCGACACGCCGGAAATGCAGATGCTGCACGAAGCCGACGCGCTGGTGTTGGAAAAAATGTTCGACAAAGCAGTGCCGTTGTACACGGCGTCGCTCAAGATGAAAGAGACCATCATCACGCATCGCAAACTCGGCCAAGCCTACTTCGGAAAAGCACAGGTTGTCTGGGAAGAACTCATGCTGCGCCGACCGGAACTCGCTTCCAAGCTCAACACCGCAATCGCAGGCGCCTATACGACCGTGCAGATTCGCGGCGTATCGAGGCGCGTTCGCAACCCGAACGATCCGGCGTTGATTGAAGCGCAAAGGAATTGCTCCGCGTTCGACAAGGAATGCGAAGCCGTCTTCGCGGCCTATGACAAAGCGCGCGACGAATTCAAAGCGGTGCTTCGCATGGCAACGGGCGGAAAAGATTTGATTGCTTCGGCCTTCATCGGCTTGTGCCTGAGCCGCAAGAACGCCACGATGTCATCGGCCAAATCGCACATGGCTCAATTCTTGAAAGACTACACGCCGGCAAACGACGACGAGCGCGGCGTCTACGATTATTGCAAGACGGAACTCGAGCGACTCAACCAAAAAAAGTAGCGTCAATCCAATTATTTAACTCATCTTGATCTCGTTGAGCGGATAGGTCGGACGCTTCCCGTTCAACACCCGCAGCACGTCGTCTACAACTTCCGCGTAGGCCAGATTTGCTTCGGGGGTTTGAGCCGCTGAATGTGGCGCAAAGATGGCGTTTTCACATTTCAACAACGGATGATCCCGCGGCGGAATTTCCGGTACGAAAACATCCAGTCCCGCCGCTTCCAATTTCCCGGATTGCAATGCCGCCGCGAGAGCGTATCCGTCGATAATCGCTCCGCGCGCGCAATTAATCAGGAATGCGCTTGGGCGCATCCAGCTGAGTTGTTCGGCGCAGATCATGCCCTCGGTCGAGGCATCCAAGGGTGTGTGCAGCGTGACGACATCGCTCGACGAAAGCAATTTTTTCAACGACACTTTTGCTGCTTTAAAGCGCTTTTCTTTCGCCGGGAATTTTACTAAATCCGTGTAGAGAATTTTCATGCCGAACGCTTGCGCGATCTCAGCCACCGTCGTCCCGATGCGCCCCAGCCCGACAATTCCAAGCGTCTTTCCGCGCAATTCGAAAGACTTGCAACGCTCGCGAAACGCGTAGTCCCCCGCCCGCACTGCGCGATCCGCGCGCGGTCCATTCTTTGCCAGCGCTAGGATCATAGCCCAAGTGTGTTCTGCGACCGCGACGCGGCTGCCTTCCGGGGTGTTGACGACCCACACGCCAGCGCTCGTCGCCGCGTCGATGTCGATGTGATCGACGCCGATTCCATGCCGTCCGACGATTTTTAAATTCGGCGATGCGCGCAGGATCTTTTCCGTGACACACCCTTTTGTCCGAATGATAATCGCGTCGATCTGCTCGGCTGCCGCGAATGTCGCGAGAGTCGTTTCGTCGAACGCATCCGGGCGAACGACGCGCGCGACGCGTTCGAGTTTTGCCAAATACGTCGGATGAATTTTCTCGACGACTAGAACCACGGGTTTGGATTTTTTCATAAAAAAAGGAAAGCCGAAATCGTGTGGTGCGGGCGTCAGGACTGCAAAGGCAAGAAGCAGGCACCACGGTTTTGTTGACCGGCGCACAACTAAAGCCGGTCAATAGGACTACTTTGTCGGTGTGAACGAATTGATGATGTTATCGAATTCTTTCTTGAACGTATCGAAGCCGGTGGGATCTGCCGCGCATGTGATTGCGTAGCCGTTCTTGCCTTTGACCGCGAGCACCAAGATCGATTTCAATTCCGACTCCTCGAACGTATACGAATAGGAAACTTTCACGGCTTGCAGCGCACCGATCGTGACATCTTTGCGTTCGATTTCTTTGTAGCCTTTCAACAGTTTATCCATCACGGACAACGACGCGTCCGAGAATTTTTTCAAATCCGTGTCGCTGGGAATATCTTGGGCGATGACGTTGGCATTGGCGCGGAATGTCGCCTTCCCTTCGCCCTTCGGAGCCAGCACGGTCACCGCCGTCCCGCTGACGCGTTCCTTTTTCTCCCACTTCGCCGGATATTGAATGCTGAAACCGTGTTCCTTGCTCTCGTAATTTTCAACCTCGGACGCACACGCGCTCAGCGCGCAGACGCTCAATGCCACCATCGCTGCAAACCGTTTGATCATGTTTTCGATTTTCCTTTGCGGACCCACGTTCCGCTTTTCCCACCGCTTTTTTGGGTCAGACGAATCTGCTGGATCGTCATGCCGCGATCCACAGCCTTCACCATATCATACACCGTCAGCGCCGCCACGGAAGCGGCGGTTAGCGCTTCCATCTCCACGCCCGTCTTGCCATCGCAACGAGCCCGCGTTTCGATCCGCAACCGACCGTTGCCCAGCGGCACGAAATCAACTTGCACCGACGACAACGCCAACGCGTGGCAGAGCGGAATCAGCTCGTGCGTCCGTTTCGCCGCCTGAATCCCGGCGATGCGCGCGACAGCCAGCACGTCGCCCTTCGGCGCATTGCATGAGACGATCAGTTCCAGCGTCTCCGCTTTCATTTTGATCGTTGCCTCGGCGGTGGCTTCGCGCCGCGTGATGTCTTTTGAGCCCACGTCCACCATTCGCGCTCGGCCCTGAGCGTCGATGTGCGAGAGTTCGGAATTTGCCTTCGAAATGGGAGTATCTCCTATCAGCCCGTTCATACCGGATAAAACGTCACTCGCTCGCCGTCGCTCAACGTCGCGCCGGCTTGTTGCACGAATAAACCATCGGTCCCAACGAGCGCTGCCAGGTGTCCCGATCCATGCCAGTCGACCGGCTTCACTTTTGTAACGCCGTCGTGAACGACGAGATTGCACGGTCGGAACGTCGTTCGATCGCCCGGCGCACTTGCACCGTCCAGCATCGGCAATGAGTACCAGCGCGGCAGCGGATCGGCTGCACCGCACCGAACCCGAATGGCTGTCATCACGAACAAATTGAAACACACCCACGCGGCAACCGGATTGCCCGGAAGCCCAAATACACTTGTGCCGTCTCGTACGCCGAACGTCGTCGGCTTTCCTGGCTTCACAGCGACGCGATCGAAATGAATTGCGACATTCAATGCCTTGAATGCGGCGCCGACATGATCATGATCGCCGACGCTGACGCCGCCTGTTGATATGAACAATTCAGAACGCAAGCCCTCTTCGATCAGCGCACAGGTTTTTGTTGGGTCGTCGGGAGCGATTCCCAAATAGCGCGCGGGAATGCGTTGCTCCAGACATTGCGCCAGCAATTGATGGCTGTTCGAATTGCGAATCTGCGCCGAGCCGGGGTGAATGTGCGGCTCGACGATTTCGTCGCCCGTGCCCAAAATTGCGGCGCCCGGCATTGTGCGAACAGGAACGTCGACACACCCGACCGCCGCGAGCACACCAATCTCCGCCGCACCGATCAACGTCCCGGCGCGAA
>JANXLS010000008.1 GCA_025355035.1 Planctomycetota bacterium
GTTGCGCGCGGGCTTTGAAAAAGCTTTTGAAGGGCGTGCGATTTCGGCGATGCCGACGGTGTTGTTGGAAGCACTGGCCAAAGCGGGTGGGGCCACTCTGCCGCTCGATTTGCGCATGGGAAAACTCGGCGCAATCGATGCGGCCATCCATACTTTGCGTGACACAAAAATGACGCGCGCGTCCCGGCTCTCGTTAATTCAGGTGCTTGGAGAAATTGACGCGCCGCAAAGCGTTGCGTACTTGCTTGATGAGGTCACGATCTCGACGGATTTACCAACCGCGAAAGCTGCGCTGGCCGCGTTGCAGCGATACAAAGACGGAGTGATTTGCGATCGGCTCCTAAATGACTACCGAAAAGCAATCGAACCGCTACGACCGATGATTCAATTGCTGCTGGCGAGCCGGAGCGACTGGGCGGTTCGATTGCTCCAGGAAGTTTCGAAAGGAACGTTGGATCGAGCGTCCTTGAGCCGCGAGACGGTCGATAAATTGCGACAGCACGATGATGCGCAGGTGCTCGCTTTGACGGAGAAGCTGTATGGAAAGCCGCGTAGTGGCACTGCGACGGTTGTCACGGCGGAGATGAGAACTGCAGTGGCGGCGATTGCGGAGAAGTTGCAAAGCGGTGGTGGGAATCCGCTGAAGGGGCAGGATGTTTTTGGGCAACGTTGCGCGGTGTGTCACACGATGTACGGAAAGGGTGGACGCGTTGGGCCGGATTTGACGAGTTATAAGCGCGATGATTTGGATTCAATGTTGCTGAACATCACGAGTCCAAGCGTGGAGATTCGCGAGGGGTTTGAGGCGTTCACGATCAAGACGACGGATGGGCGGCGATTGACGGGGATCGTGGCTCGTCAGGACAAACAATTGGTTGTATTGCGCGGAGCGGATGGACAGGAGACGGCGATTCCGCGCGATCAGATTGCGGGGCAGAAACCGTTGGGACAGTCGTTGATGCCGGAAGGTATTTTAAATGATTTGAACGACGTGGATTTGAAGAATCTATTTGCATTTTTAAGGAGTACGCAACCGCCGAAGTAGCTGACCGGGTGGCCCATCACGATGGACTGGATACAGACGGCAACCGACATCCCATGAAGAACGCGCGGTTACTGTGAAAATGTGCGGTCAGGGTGGGATTTCTTGTCGCTCCGAAACCCAGCCCGTGGGGCTTGGTTACCCAATCGCCTCTCTTACTAGTGCTTTTTTCGGCGGAGGCCGTCGAGAAAGATGTAGACGACGGGAGTGGTGAAAAGGGTCAAGGCTTGGCTGAGGAGGAGACCGCCGATGATGGCGACGCCGAGCGGGCGGCGGAGTTCGTTGCCGACGCCTTGGCCGAGCGCGAGGGGCAGCGAGCCGAGGAGCGCGGCCATGGTCGTCATGATGATCGGGCGGAAGCGGAGGAGACAGGCTTCGCGGATGGCGTCGACCGCGGATTTGGCGTGATCGCGTTCGGCTTCCAAAGCAAAGTCGATCATCATGAT
>JANXLS010000040.1 GCA_025355035.1 Planctomycetota bacterium
GGTCGCTGGCAGCTTTGCTTTCAATCGCTTCGAGGCGCAGCGTCCCGTCTTCGAGTACGATTTTGCCCTGGGACGAGGCGCTGAACGCACCTTTGGCACCTTCGAATTGGAGCACGATGCCGTTGTTTTTTACGCTGGGCGAATGCTGTGTGGCCAGCGATTTTTCTTTGAAGCTGATGTCGTCGAAGCTGGCTTTGCCGCTCTTGCCTTGAACAAAAACACCGACGCGCGCGCGGGTGGCCCATGCCGGCGGGGTGAGGGTGGCGGTACGGGCTTCTTTACCCCAGCCTTGCGAACCTTTGACGACAATCGGGTTTTCGGAGAGGCTGCGGTCGCCTTCGAGCCAGGTCACGCGCATGCCGTAGATGCCATCGCCATCGTTTCGCATCCACGCGCTGACTTCGTAGACTTTGCCGGCGTCGATCGAGACGGGATCGCGGGATTCTACGACGGTGGGTTTGAGCAGTGATTTCGCGTCGCCTTTGCTAATTTGCAGACCGTGTTTTTGGGCGTCGGGTTTTTCGCCGGGGCGTTCGGCGTCGGACGTGACGCTGATGACGGCTTCGGGCGAGCCTTTTTGGACCTGGTATTCCTTGGGGTATCCTTCGTCATCGATCTCCATATCGAAGCTTGAATTGACGATGAGATTTGCGGCGGGCTTGGGTTGTTCGGTGGTCGATGTGCTCGTCGCCACTTTGCCCGGGCCGCCCGCACCTTTAAGGAGGCCGGGGACGAGATAAATTCCCGCTCCAATCGCGACCATTGCAGCTGCGGCCAATCCGATTTTTGTGCCGAGACCGGAACCGGTGTTTCCGCCGCCAATGATATCGGCCGGCGGCGGTATGGACGACATCGGAGCATCCATGCTCTTGTCGTTGGCACTGTTGGTTCGTGCGCCGTTCGTGTCGTGTATTTCGTCAGCGGCGGGTGCGCCGATGTTTTGGAACTCGATCACCGTCTTGCCGATCTTGATCTGCATGCCGAGCTGCAGCGGCGTTTTGACGACTTTTTCGAAATCGGTTCGGTCCTGCTGTTTGACTTTTGTTCCATTGGTGGAGCCGAGATCGGAGACGATAAAACCGACCGATTCGCGCGAAACTTCAGCGTGGTAATTGGAGGCGGCTTCGTCGTCGACTTGAATCGTATTGCTGGCATGCCGACCGAGCGTAAGCGGTTCGCGGCTAAGTTCGAAGATACGCCCGGGGGTCAGACCTTCGACGATTCGGAGCACATAAATGGGGCCGGGCGCGTGCGTCGGGATTTGAACGATGGCGGGGGGCTTATCGAGCTTCGCGGGGACACTGTCGTCCATCAAGGTGGGCTTGTTGGCTTTTTCCTGCGGAATGGCTTCCGGTGCGATGGGTGCGGCGGCATCTGAGGCCGGGGAAGTGGTTGCGTCGTTGTCGTAAGTGTGGAACGTCATGGCGAATTTGCCGACGGAAAGGATGTCGCCTGAGAGCAGCAGCGTGGGCATGCCCAGGCGGGTACCGTTGAGGCGCGTGCCGTTGGTGGAACCCATGTCGACGATATAGTAACCGTCGTCCCGGCGTTCGATCTTGAAGTGCTGGCGGCTGGATTTGTCGTCGTTGATCTGGATCGCGTTGCTCGATGCTCGCCCGGCCATGGTGACCATTTCGGTCAATAAATATGCGCGTTCGCGCCCGGCGTCGTCTTTGATCGTCAGCTTGGCCATTCCTGCTCCCTGAACTCTAGCGTTTTTCCATATGACATTCTCATGACGAGAGTGCCACGATATTACTGCCTGTCAATAACCGCGAAACAAAAATATATCGAGTTAAAAATCAAGAATCCGGAGTCTAAACGTTCCTTTCGAAATCGCCATTCCAGACTTGAAACGAGCCAGGCGGCAGCGCGTTCTGTTCTGCATTTTTTTCTCCGGATGGCTAAAACCGATCGACGTTGAAATAAGAATCGTTAAGCGCAAGCGATCGCAGCGAAAGGGCAGCATGCAAAGTGTGCGAATGTACAAGTCCTCCATTTAATTTACACGGCGTTCTCGTGCGGTTTTAAAATAGCGTTTTCAAATTCGATTCAGTTCAATATATTTCGTCTGTCCTTTGGAGTCTCGCGACACCATTTCCCGGGAGCGCGGATTAATGGGAGCGCTGGCATGTTGAGGCGATGAGCATGGCCGATCGCGCAAGCGACGCGGAACTGGTAGAGCAGGCGCAGTTGGGCGTGCGCGAGGCGTTTGATGAACTGGTCGAACGATACTACTCGGTCGCGGTCACGGCTGCGTACAAAGTCCTCACGGATATCGACGCGTCGAACGATTGCGCTCAGGAAGCGTTTTTGGAGGCGGCTCGAACGTTGAGTGATCTACGCGACAAATCGAAGTTTGCGCATTGGATCTACGGCATCTCGTATCGCAAAGCCATTTACGTGGTTCGCAAGATCAAACTGCATTCGGCTGCGCTGGAGATCAAGCGCGACGAAAGTCGCTCCGTGATCCGGCTGGGGTCGCCGTCGGATCAGGCTGAAAAAACGGAAAAGCTGGCCAGCATTCGCAAGGCGCTCAACGACATTCAAGAGATCTACCGCGAAGTGATCATCCTCAAATATGTGGACGGGCGCAGCCACGCGGACATCGCCCAAATTCTCGATATTTCTCACGCAGCCGTCGATAAGCGATTGTCGCGCGGAAAAGATCTTTTGCGCGAATCACTGAAACGATGGAAAGGGGAATAAACGACAGTTCAAAGTTCAGAGTTCAAAGTTGAACGTTGGGCCTGGATAAATTGGGGAGAGAGTGGTTTTCTTGGGGTACATAAAATGGTGGTTCGACGGACAAGGTTCAATAACTTTGAACTTTGAAATTTGAACTTAGAACTAAAATCATGACGATTGACGAAGCACGAACTTTGTTGTCTCAATACGCTGACGGTCTGCTCGAAGCTCAACCGGCTCACGAGATGGAGAAACTGTTAGCGGAGACGCCGGTGTTACAGGCGGAATTAAAGCAGATTAAAGAGGAGAACGCGCTGTTGGAAGAAGCGCTGGCTCCGCTGCGGTCGAGCCAATCTGCGCGGAGGCGCGTTTCAGACGCGATGGTGAACATGCACCGCCAGGCGACCACGATGGCGGAATCTTTGCCTGAACTAGGTTGGCGGATTTTTAGGCTTGCGTTCTGTTTTTTGTCGCTGGTCGGAGCCACATTGATGGTCAACTTCCGACCGCCGACGCCGGAAGAACTTTCTGCAAACAGCCTATTTTTGATGCTAACAATCGCAGTATTCGTACTGGGTCAAGTGTTCTTGATGTGGGGCAGCTTGCTAGCCCAAGTCGAATCGCGCCTGAAAAGTGCATTGAAAGAGTACACGCCTCGCCCCACCGCGCTGGAAGTCCTGTTGATCCAGGTGTTCGGAATGGGGATGGTGTTGGGGGCATTCGGGATGTACTGGGGGATGGGGTAGTTCGCCAAGGCTTAATCTGAGCAGATATAGTTTCGACCAATCAATAAAAGTATCAGCGCCTATTGATAGGCGCTGACACTATTAATCTTTTTTATCCTGTCTATAAGGTAGTGATATCCACTCCGTCTAAACGGAATTATTGTCGGGGCTGCTGAGTTTTTTGTGGACTCGTGGGCGGAACGGCTGGAGCAGGTCTCGTATTGTTATTCGAAATATCGCAAACTATGCGCCTTTTTGCCCGGCTCTTCGTTGCATGCACAGTCAGAGATTCTCGAATATCTTCCTGTGCCTGCGCCTCGATCCGGACAAAAATTCGCGGCGCATACCTATCAAATCAGCATTGCCGAACCACTAGTTTGGGGGCGGAGGTTCCCGAGGCGAGGAGATCCTTCTTCTCCCAGCGCTTTTATCGATTCGACAGGGCGCGCTGGGACGTCGTTTTTTTTTTAAATAAATGGATTTTGGTTCTATTTCGCTTCACAAGACAACATGCGGTAGCGGTAGTACACTTCGAGGTTTAGGCAGGCGAGCGCGGTTTCGCCGACTCGGCCCCATTCTGTTGCATAGGCCCCGACAGGATCCCAGCTTCCGTTTTCGTCGCCGTCTTTGCGCTGGTTCGGGACGAGAGCGGATTTCAGGCCGTCGTTCCAGCGTTTCCATGTATCGCCGCCTTGCTGGAATGTGCAAAGGGTGCCGTAGTACCAATAATACAGGTCAACGCCGCCGCCATTTCCTCCCCAAGTCGGGACGCCGCCTTTGGCCACGAAACCGTCCACGCTGGCCTGCAAATCTTCCTTCTTCCAGCCGAGGTATTGGCGACACAGGCAGCCGATCGCGGTGAGCCGGTGCGGTTCGTGCGCGTCTTTTGTTGTGTACCAGTAAGTCGATGCCGGGGCATACCCAGGATCGCCAGCGGCGGTTTTGTGTTCGACACTATCGAGGTACTTGATCGCTCCATCGAACGCGGCGTGATTCACGTGCAGCCCGGCGATCTTCGCGGATTTCAGGGCCATCATGAACCAGCCTGTTACGGACGTGTCACCTTCCATTTTCGGATGGTAGCGCCACGCGAGTTTGTCGGAGCCTTCGCCGGCTTGATGGACTTCGGTGCAGTAGTTGACGGCGCGTTGAGCGGCGTCGCGTGTCTCTGGGACGTTGGCCATGCCAGCGGCTTCAGCGATCGCCATTGTCGCCATGGCGCCGGGGTAGCCTTCGCCGCGGTGCCCGCCGGCGTCGGTGGTGTCGAAGATCAGACCGCTTGCGGCCTGTTTGGACTTCAGCCACGCGACGCCGCGTTTGATGTTGTCTTTGTAAGCGCCGACTTTTTCGGAGTTGCCGGCTCCCAAGAAACAGAGCAAGGCGAGACTGGTGACGGCGGTATCGGTTTTCTCGCTGGAGCCGTATTTCTTGGCGTCCCAATGGCCGTCGGATTCTTGATGGTATGAGAGCCAGCGAAGAGCGTTTTCAACGGTACGCTCTGTTTCCTTTGATCCTCCGCCCGAACGCGTGAGAATCCAACGCCTGCCGCTGCCGTTGAGACGGTCACTAAAACTCCCTGTCTTGTCGCCTCGATCCGGCCCGATGCCTTTACCATGTCCACCAAAGCTTCCGCCGCCGTCCCCTTTCATTCCGGCGCCATTGACGCCAATAATGTTGTCCATCAATTGGCCGTTCGTGCCTCCACCGCCTGCATCACTTACGTCACCGGCTGGCTTGTAGAAAATATGCGCATCACGATTTCCGGAGGCGCTCTGCAAATCCGGACGATCCGGATTGGCAGTTTCAATGTGATCGCCGATTTCGGCTCGCACTAACACGTCTGGAGGGATGATAAAAGCATTTACATTCTTCGAATTTTTATCGGTCTCGGGAATATCGAATTTCGTCTTCAATGTCTCCGCGCTTGCGACCTTTTCCGTCTTCTCTTCTACCGATTCACGAACCGGCGGAACAAATCCTGGTTGGACAACTATCATTTCTTCTTCCTCTACTACAAATGCAATGGAACACATGTACGCTAGTAGTATCAAGAGTATATGAAACACCACCGATACCAGCCACCAGGGAGCTTGGTTTGTGATGCGAATCAGCAATGGATCTCCCATGATCGGGACGCTGAAATCGGGGTTGTGGGATTCGTCGCGGTGTGATGCTACCCATTCGTCGGCCATGATGATCTCCTCCTCGTCGTGACGGAATAGGTAACAACCGGACGTCATGCGCCGCTGTTACCTCACCCATCGATTCGGTGTAAAATTAAACCATTTGGCCAGCCAATGGGTTAAACGCGGAGGGGTGGATTAACTTGCAGAAAATATTTATAATTTATAAGGACGAATAGGCGACCGACGATGCGGTTGCAACGCGTTTGCGCCACAAAAGGAGGTCGCAGAAGGCCAGGATTGGCAGCGCCCAGAGCAGGAAAATCAGGACGATTCCGGGTTTGAATTCGTCGTGCGAATAGAAGTCGCCGGTTCCCCCTGAGGGCAGAATGTCGGGGCTTGCCACGGATTGATACGAGCCGATCCACACTGCATACGTGAGCGGTCCGTGAACGAGATCGAAGCGGCGCGGACTGGCGATGCCGGTTGCACGCGCGCCGTCGCATTCCAGGTACCACGCGGACGCGACGCTCATCGGCGGACTGAATTTCATCACGATATCGACGAACTGCGCGGATTGTTGCGAACCTTTACCGCCGATTTTTGTCAGGCGTTCAATCGGCTCGCGCGACCAAAAAAGTGCGCTGACCAATACGCTCAGCAGGAGCGCGCAGATTGTTTTCGGCGCGCGATTGTTCGTTCCGAGAAACACGGTCAGGCCCGCGTGTACGGCGAAAAGGGCTCCGGCTTGAACGGACGTGAGCAACGCCAGCGCAAGAAAAATGCGTGGTGATTCTTTCTGGAACGGAGCGGCCCATAGCCCTCCGAACGCGAAGGCAATGCAAACGATTGTTCGCAGCCACGCGCGACTGTTTCGAAAGATGGGGCGTTGCGTGGGATCACTTTCGTCTGGGAGAAATGCGAGCGCCAACGCGAGGCTTGCGAGATTCAGCGCGAACGACGCGGCGATGGCGATGTAGGGGTAGCTGGGTTCGGACGGTGGAAGAATCGATTTCAATAAAAACGGCAAGGTGTAGCCGATGGCGAGTGCGATCAGCGCTGGAACGACAGCCTTGGCGCGCGATGAGTTTGAAAGCGATTGAGCCATAAAAAGTAGGCTTTACTTGCCGAGGCCTTGCGGCGGCACGGGAGCGACGTGGGCTTTTTCCTGGCCTTTGACAGTGTCGGTCAAGTCGGCTTTCTTCAATTCGCCGCCGGTCCACGGTTCGAAGATGACGCGGCATTTCGTTCCGCGCGGCGGGATCGCAAAACCGTTCAAGAAATACCCGGACGCTTGATACGGGTACACGTCCTTCGTGTCGAGCAGCGTGTTCATGATCGCGTATTGGTCGAACTTGATCGCGACGATCGACTTCTCGATGTCGGCGATGAATTCCATTCTGCCGTTGTCCATTTTTTCGAATTTGCTGCCGGTGAAGGCGAACGGCGAGCGCTTCATCGGCTTCAGGGTCTGCGAATTTGTCGCGAAGAATTCGATGGGAACGCGAATCCATTTTTTCGGGCCGCTCTCGGGCAGCCCCAACTTCGCATTGACGGGTTCCCATTCGTATTCGATGGAGATGTTGATGCCGGCTTCTTTCGGGAGTTTGATCGAACCGTCGTCGGCCATTTCACCCGCGTAAGTATAAGCACATGCCAGAAGCGCGTAGCAGATGTCGCGCGGCCGGGCGTAGACGCCGGTGATGGTTTCGTGCAATTTTGCGGACGAATGTTTCATGCAAATGAGGTATTCGAGCGGGCCTTGTTCGAGAACAAATTCGCCGTTCATCACAATGAGTTTG
>JANXLS010000907.1 GCA_025355035.1 Planctomycetota bacterium
GGCAAGTCGGGCGTATCGCAAGTGGCGGCTTCGACGCCACCCTCGCCGCGGTTGACAGCGTTTCTAAAAGTGCCGCCGCCGGGCGCGTCCGTTTCGTCAAGCGGGCTGTCGGGGATATACGAAATGGCGTCGCCGAACAACTCTGCACCGACGGGAATCGTGCCGTCGGCAAACATGTCGGCGGTGTTTGCGGCGGGGTCGATGGGATTGCCGAGTGCGGCGAGCACCTCGAGCGCGCGGAATCACGGTGTCCACATGTCGTCGGCGGGATTGCCTGCGGTCAGCGCATCTTCAGCGGGGATGCCAGCGGTGAAAAAAGACGGCGACGGGAAAATCATGCAGGCTCAACCGCCGAAACGGATGTCGAGTTTCCTGCAGATTCGAAAACAAGATATTGCGCCGAAGTGAGTCGGGTTTTACAAATGAGTGGCAGGACCGTCGCGGTGCGGCGAAATGCGCTGCGCGTTTTGCGATGGGACGGATCGAAGTGGCAGGCGAAAAACTCAGGACACAAATTTTATGGGCAAGGCCGATAAAAAACTCGCAATGATGCTGGCCAAGTGCGGCATAATTTCAGATACCCAGCGCGATCAGGGGTTGGCGGAGTCGGAGAAGACGAATCTTTCGTTCACTCAATGGCTCGTCGATAAAGAAATCTGCACAGAAGACGCGATGATCACACTGGTCGCGTCGGAAATGAATTACTATCCGATCAATCTCGCGCATGTGATGTGCGATCCGGCGGCGCTGGAGACGGTGTCGGAAGATCAAGCCCACAATTACTTGGTGTTGCCTCTGGCGCGGATGGGGAAGTTGCTGACGCTGGCGATTTGCAATCCATTCGATGTGTTGTTGCTGGACGATTTGAAGATCATCACCGGTTGTGACATCGTGCCTGTTCTGGCCTCGGAAACAGGTATCAAGAAGGCGATCGACAGAGCGTACAAGAAGGCCGTCAATGTTCAGAAAGAACTGAACCTTGTTACGGAAATGCTGGACGTCAAGCAGGACCCGCTGCACGTCGAAGTCGTCGACAAAAAAGAAGACGAAGAAAACGAAAATTCAGCACCGATCGTGAAGCTCGGCAATCGCATCATCGAAGACGCGTACACGCAGGGAGCGAGCGACATTCACATTGAACCCGGCGAACATAGCGTTGTGGTTCGGTACCGCATCGACGGTATTTTGCGTGAGCAGTTGACGCTGCCCGCCCACACGTTGCGCGCGTTGATCAGTCGTTTGAAGATCATGAGCGATTTGAACATTTCAGAACGCCGGTTGCCGCAGGACGGTCGTATTATTTACAAGAAGTACAATTCAAAATTTGATCTTGATTTGCGCGTATCCAGCGCACCGATGAATCACGGCGAAAAGATCGTCATGCGTATCCTCGACAAGACGAAATCGTGCCTGCCGCTGGATCAGTTGGGATTCTCGCCGTACAACCTTGCCATCTACCGCGATTTAATCCAAGTGCCGTATGGAATGATTCTGCATTGCGGACCGACGGGTTCTGGGAAATCGATGACTCTGTATGCGGCGCTGAACGAAATTAATTCACCGGAAGTGAACATCAGCACGGCGGAAGATCCGATCGAATACACGTTGCCGCGACTGAATCAGATGCAGATGAAGAAGGACATCGGATTGACGTTCGCGTCGGCGCTGCGTTGCTATCTGCGACAGGATCCGGACATCATCCTTGTCGGCGAAATCCGCGATCGCGAAACGGCGAATATCAGCATTGAAGCCGCGTTGACAGGCCACGTTCTGTTCTCGACATTGCACACGAATGATGCCGCGACGACGATCTCGCGATTGACCGACATGGACATCGATCCATTTATGATTTCAAGCTGTCTTGTGTGCATCTGCGCGCAGCGCTTGTTGCGGCGCCTCTGTACATGCAAAAAGCCTGAAGAGCCGAACGAAGATGAAATGAAACTGGTCGGCCGCGCGCTCGACGGCATTCCGATCAATCATATTATGAAACCGAAGGGCTGTCCGAAGTGCAAGGACGGCGGGTACAAAGGCCGAGTGGGTGTGCATGAATTGCTGAAGAACACGGACGAATTGCGCAGCATGATCTGCCGCGGCGCGACGTCGGATAACTTGAAGATCGCGGCGCGACGAGGCGGAATGCGAACGTTGTTTGAAGATTGCATGGAGAAGGTTAAATCTGGATTGACGTCGATCACGGAAGCGGTTGGCACGGCGCGTCCGGACGAAAGGTCAAATCAGGATTGTTTGGACATGGATGGCGCTGCGCTGATTGCGGCTGCGGGCTCGACGCATAGGAAAGGTGGCGACGGCGAAGAATGATCATTAAGGTTATAGATCACGTCGAATATATCATTCAGGATAACTGTCTGCTTAAAGCGGGATATGCATATGCCGGGTGAATGTATTTTCATCCAGCGCTCGCGATTTCAAAATGCATAAAATGTGCGTAGGAACGGACTCATTGTGCATGTCGATAGGATAGAACCGTTATTCTGACTGAGCCACTGTAGTATTTAGGGAGGATTTGACGACTATGCCGAAGTTCAAATATATCGCTCGTGATGCGGCTGGGAAGCGGGTTGCGCAAACGATGGAGGCGGCGAGCAAGGAAGAGGTGCTCAGCAATCTGAAGCGCGAAAACCTGACGGTCGTGTCTGTTGCTGAAGATGCGAGCGGGGCGGCGTCGGGAGGCACGGCTGTTCCGAAGGCGG
>JANXLS010000087.1 GCA_025355035.1 Planctomycetota bacterium
CGCTCAGGCGCAGTTCGATTCGCTCATCACCCACCACGTCTCCGCCGCCGGCATCCCCCGCAAGGCCGCTGCGTAATCCGCACACCTGAGCCTCGATCCATTTACCGCCCGGACTTCAATCACGGGCCATGTACCCCTGTCATCATAAAGGAGGAAACGATGCCGCTGGCTCGTGACTTGAATGAATTGATCCACCGTTACGGCGGCGCGATTGCCAAGGCGGCGGAGACCGTGCTGTTGCCGCGCCATACCCCCGGTGACCCGCTGCCCGATCTGTCCGCCATCGAAGCCTGCCGCACGCAGCAATGCGGCAAGCCATTTACGTTCTACCCCAGCCAGCGCGAAAAGATCGCCGGGGCTTTGGCCGGGCTGAAGGCTAAGTCACGTGTCTGGTTGATTTGCGAGATGGGCTGCGGCAAAAGTCCGATGTCGCTCGCCACCGCCTGGTCACTGTTTCACCGTCGCCCTTTTCGACTCCTCGTGATGTGTCCCGGTCACATCGTCCGTAAATGGAAACGAGAATGTGATTGGATGATTCCCGGCGTCATTTGCAAGATCATCCGCAACTTCACTGACCTCCTGAAATTCGAGGAGCAGGCTCGTACCACCGCCGCGCCGATGGTCGCCGTCATCGGCAAAGACACCGCGAAACTCGGCTTCGACGTGGACCGCCCGTGCGCGGCCAAGCGAAAGATGAAGCTGCGCGTTAGGCTCGAATCCCCGGCGCACGTGCTGCCCGGCGATACGGACCTGCGTGAGATTCCCAGTGACAACGGAATCATTTACGAAGTAGTGCGGGTCGTCGATGTCGCATGTTGCCCGCGCTGCGGTCGTGGGCTTCAGCAAAGCGATGAATGCTCGGAGCCGGTCACCTACGATGAGTACGTGACCCGCAACGAGCCGACAACGTGCGCGGGATGTGGAGACCGGTTGCTGACCAACGCCCGTGGCTTCCGTAAAAATCCGCACATCGACCGATACATCCAGCGCCGCATGAAAGGTGTGTTCGACCTCTTGATCGCTGACGAAGTTCACGAGCTGGCCG
>JANXLS010000118.1 GCA_025355035.1 Planctomycetota bacterium
TTGATGTCGCGATGAACGAACCCCTGGTTGTGCGCGTACTGCAAACCCGTCGCGACTTGGCTTATGAAGCTCAGTATCTGCTCCAGCGGAATCGACGATTTCTGGTTACGCAGTTCATCAAGCGATTCGCCCTCGCAATATTCCATCGCGTAATAATGGACGCCGTTCTCTTCGCCTTCTGCTATCGCTGCCGCAATGTTCTTGTGCCGCAATTGTGTTGCAGCGCGAGCCTCGCGTTTGAAGCGGGACAGATTCTCCTGCTGTTTCGCAAATTTCGTAGGCAGCACTTTCAACGCCACCTCGTGATTGTTGTTTTCGGTATCCTTCGCGAGATACACAGCGCCCATGCCGCCTTCGCCCAGCAACTTCACAATCTTAAAGCGCCCGATTTGTTCCGGTTTGGACGGATCACCATTCTTTGCGGCCTCGATCATATTGTCACGAATCGCGTCCGTGATCACATTCAATTCGACGAGTACATCTGCCAAGGGCAGGTGCTTGCCGGATTGTGAGAGCCGCGCCTGTTCGTCCTTCGCGCTCTGAATCTGCTCGGACGACACCATCCGCGATTGGATCAGCGCCTGCTCGATTCGCTCGTCCGTTGGGGCCGTGGCCATACGCTCTCGTCCTATGGGCCTGTTAGAAAATAACCGCTACACTCTTGCTTGTTCTTTTTGAGATCGAAAGAAATCTCTGCGCAGTGTAACATAAGCCGCATGTTTGGCAAAGAATGCATCTTCGCGCGCCGCTTCGACACCGGCGCGACCGTGCGCCTAACCCTCGTCGGAAATGTTCTGGCGTCCATCGAACCTGCAGAATCCGCGCCCGAACACACTTGGTTCGCCCCCGCGCTCTTCGACCCACAAATCAACGGTTATGCAGGCATCGATTTTCAACGCGACGATTTTTCCATCGACGACCTTTTGAAAGCCGTGCGAGGCCTCCGCCAAGCGGCATGCGGCCAATTCTTTTTCACGCTCACAACGGAAGACTGGGCCATCCTGCTCACTCGACTTGCGCGCGCGCGTTCCCTTCGCAATGAATCCAAGGAACTCGCAAGCGCCATCGCTGGCTGGCACATTGAAGGCCCTTTTCTTTCCGCTGCACCCGGATTTCACGGCGCGCACGACCCGTCGATGATGCTCGACCCCACACCCGATCACATCCGTGAACTCCGCGCGGCAGCCGGGGACGATCCGCTCCTGATCACCATCGCCCCAGAACGTCCCGGCGCTATCAAAGCCATCGCCCTCGCGGTATCGCTGAATATCTGCGTCAGTCTCGGCCACACGGATGCTCCCGCCGATATCCTCGCCGAGGCCGTCCAAGCCGGCGCGACCGGCTTCACGCACATCGGCAACGGCTGCACTCAAGCCCTCGATCGCCACGACAACATTCTCGTGCGTGTCCTCGATACGCCCGGACTCTTCCCCAGCATCATCCCCGACGCCATCCACGTTTCGCCCGCGATGTTCCGCCTCTTGAACACCGCCCTGCCGATGCGCCACTGCTTCACCACCGACGCTATGTCCGCCGCGGGCGCTCCGGCCGGCCGCTATCGCATTGGCAAAATCGAAACCGAAGTCGGGACCGACCGAATCGTCCGTATGCCCGGCAAAACAAATTTCGCCGGCTCCGCATTGCGCCCGATTGACGGCGTCTTCACCGCAGCGCGCATGCTCAATTGCTCCTGGCGCGAAACTTGGTTTCGTTCATCACTCGCCGCTCGCCGCTACGCCGGATTATCCAACCAGCCTGACGGCCTTCCCTTTTGCGTCCTCCACATCGAAGGAAACACGTTCAAAGGCGGCTCCATTTTCGCCGACGGCCAACGCATCGAAATTCAATCCGCGTGACCCCCGCTTCACATCGCTCGCTCTCTTCGGCAACGCACAGGTCAATCGATCGTTCACTGCGGTTCAAAAACAAGGTTCAAGCCAGCCTGTTGAAAACTATTGAAAAATCTCCCAATTGTTGAACGCGCCAATCATCGGTGGCAAGTAAATAATCGCGATTCCAATAAATCGAGCCAACGATGCCGCCTGAGCGCTAACGTCTGGGATGGGCGTATTTGGGAGCACAAAAGCTCCCGTCAATGCCAGCATCGCGTGCAAACACAATCCGTAGACGGCGATCTGCCTCCGATTCCGCAATCCAGACGCGATAAAATAAAACACCAGGTACACAACAAAACCGCATCCCAGCGCTGACAACGCCGGCGTGCTGTCGCCCTCTACCTGCGTATACACATAGACCATTCCGGCCAGCGTCACCAATATCCCGAGCACACTCACGATTGAGTAAAGCACCGAATAGATCCGGACAACCAGCGGCGCCTTGACCGCTGCAAATATCGGCGCCCCCGGAATCACCACGTCCGGCGCCAGTGATTTTGGCCGGTAATCCACCGGCACATCGCTCACCCGGAACTGCAAGTCCAATGGCACCGGCGCCTCCGGCGGAGCATGTTCCACCCGGTGCTCCGTCCCGCACGCCGTACAGACCATCTGATTTCCGAGATCGTAGTCCGCCGCTTCCGAACGCAACCCGCAGAGGATGCATTTTACAGTGATGGCCATTCCGGTACCCTCTTACTTGTTGATGTGCCGGTTATGCCCCCAGGGTCTTTCAAAAGTCCCCGGCGAGAAATTTCACCACCTTGGCGATCGCTTCCATCGGTTTTGAGGCGTGACGCCGGAGCGCCGCGGCTTTATTTGCGACGCCTGACCGTTCG
>JANXLS010000133.1 GCA_025355035.1 Planctomycetota bacterium
TCTCTTTAGCAACGCGCTCCGCGAGAGAATTAAATGCAGCAAAATCGAAATCGGATAGTCATCCATTTGAGAAACGCGGGGGCGCGTTGCTTTTTTCCATTTGTGCGGTGAGGATTTTTGAAATGAAGTATGTCGTCGCTATTTTGCTGGCTGCTCTGGTTTCGCCATTAGTTTTTTGTGCGGAAGAACCGGTTTCTGTGTTTAAGCTCAGCGGGTGGAGTTACGGGCGCGAGCGGAAAACAATTACGGGGAGCAATCGAGTCACGGCGACGGTGACAGTCCGCAATGGATCGAAGGCGGCGGTGACGGATGTGGCGGCGACGCTCACGTACACAACGGGAACGGGGGAAAAAGTTGCCGGGCCTTTGGTTCAAAAGGGCGGGACGATGAAGGCCGGCGACAGCAAGACGCTGACGTTCGTCGCGGAGTTTGTCCCGGCGTTTCAGAGTTACACGATCTCCCTGCAATATAACGGCGGAAAAAAGGAGGAGTGGTTTGGCAATTCGGATGTGGCTCAACCGGAGATGAAGCCGGAGCTGATGAAGGGCGAGGCGAACGTGGTCATTCTCGGCAAAGAAACATCGATGAATAAAAACGGGACGTTCTCGGGTACGGTTCATGTGAAAAACGAAGGTACGGAAGAAGCGAAGAATCTGCAGCTCTTCATTGTTTTTTTCGATCTGCGGAAAAAGAAAGTCAAAGATTGGAACGGGCCGCTGGGGACGGGGACGCTGGCGGGCGGGGTTGACAAAAACATTCCCTTTTCAATGACGGGTGCGCCAATCAATTATGGAAGCTTTTCATTGAAATTGAACAACGATGATGCGCCGCCGGAAGCAGCGCTTTCGGGTGGGGAATTTTCCAGCGCCGAGGAAGTGGAGTTCGCTCATTTCAAGTTTCACAAACCGGAGTCGGGCAGCGCAGCGATCAAAGTTGAAGCGCAGTGTCGCAACGGGCAGAAGGTGGCTGTCGATCATGTGAAATTGGAGATGATTTTTTTCGACGGCAAGCGGAAAGAAGTCAAACGCTTCAGCCACGAAGTGCCGGGAGCAATCGGTGTCGGCGAGATCAAGGACGTTGCGTTTGAGATTCCCGGATTGCCGGCGTACGAGGAATATGAGCAGCAGATTTCGTTTGGGAAGGCGGCGAATCCGAGCGCGAAACCGGCGGCTCAAAAAGGAGCGATGAAATTTCAGAACAAACCGGATGTTGAGATTGTCTTCGGCTCGCCGACAGTGAATTCAGATAAAGTTTTGGAACTGAAAGGCGCGGTGCGCAACGGAAAATCGGTTGCGGTGAAGGAGATTTTGATTCACGTTTCGTTTGTCAAAGCGGACGGCAGCGAATTGACGAGCGTGGATCGGATGTTGTCATCAACGATGAAGCCGAACGAAGAAAAGGAGTTTATTTTCTATTCGGACAAAGCGGTCGGCGCGGCGAATTTTACATTTACGTTCAAGTTTGTGGAATTGAATTGAACGAACGTGGGCGCGTTTACAAAAAGACCTGGGTCGTGTGATGCACGGGGACTTCGAGGATGCCACTTTGTTTGCCGCGTTCCAAGGCTTGGCGAAACAGGTCGCTGGAAATGATAACGCGGATACGGTTGTTTGGGATCGTGATTCCGTTCGCTGCGAATGCAGATCGGATGCGGTCGGGGAAATGGGTGCGGAGAACGACTTCCTGTTTCGGTAGGACGACGGCGTCAATTCGCAGGAAAATCTCGCCGGTTGAACTGCTTCGCACGCCTTCGACCATTGGCGCTCGGGGGAAATGCGGGAGTTCGGCGGCCATGTCGAGGCAAATTTTTTCGGCGACGGCGACTGCTTCAGTGGCGTTCTGTGTTGTTTCCAGCGAGACGTCCACCCAGGCTTGAACGGCTCCAGCGGTGAAGTTGCTGACCATGTTGATCATGCGGTTGAAGATGACGTGTTGGGCTCCAAGCGCATCGCTAATTTTAACGACTCGCAGACCGACTTCCTCGACGGCGCCGGTCTTCCCGGCGATCTCGACGAAATCGCCGACGGAGAGTTGATCTTCAGCGAGCATGGACAGTCCGGTGATCACGTCCTGAACGATGCCTTGGGCGCCGAAGCCGATGGCCGCGCCGATGACGGCAGTCCCGACGAGCAGGGAGTCGGTGTTGACGCCCCATTCGCTTAAGATCCAAAAGGCGCTGCCGATGTAGATCGCGTAGCGAAAGGCGCTGCGCATCAGCGAGGTGATTGTTTCGATGCGGCGGCGGTAGCCCGAGCCGTGGATGCGGTCGACGCGGCGTTCAAAGCGAAGCACGAAGTAGCGGAGAATGCGAATGACCAGCCACGCTCCGAGCATGATCAGCATCGTATCGATGGCGTGATGGAAATAATGCGACGACTGTTTGACTTCGAGTTTGCGTTCGTAGTCTTGAACCAAATGGTCGTAGAGCCGAAAAAACCAATCAATGATCTTGCTCATAATGCGATTACTCCGGAAATGAAAACCCGGGATTAGTTATCGGCAAGTTGGAGCGGTATAATGATTCGAGCTAGTGAAAAAAACACGTGCGCATTTGTTTGTGGGTCTTTTTACTTTCGGGGGCCTTCGTGTTCGCCGGTGGTTTGGACGACTTCGAAGTCGGAACCTTTTAGTTTGCGCAGGGCGTCAAGGCCTTTGATGCGGTCGTCGGGAGCGATGGAAATGCGCCAGTCGCCGCCGTTGTCGGCCATGATCATTCCGTATTTTTTCAACGCGAGCGCGATGGCTTTGGCGTGTTTTGGGAATGAGGAGATGTCGACGTCAGCTTTGAGGCGGAAGCGTTCGCCCATGGCTGGGACGGAGGGGTCCATTCCCTTCCCTGCGTGATGCGTGGCGGGATAGATGAATTCTTTGCGAGAGCGTTTCAACGTGAAGCGCAGGGCGTGTTCGACCATGCCACGTTCGCATTCGTCAAAGCGGACGGTGGCCGGAAAAATGGGGAGCCCGGCGGCATCGGCGGAGGTCCAGCCTTTGGGGCGGAGCGTGTTGGAATTCAGATCGAAGGTAGCTTCGTTCGATGCTTCCCAGCCGTGATCGGTTTTGCGGCCCTGCCAGAATTCGAAGAGTTTTCCGCCGATGGGATCGACGAGAATGATGTGCCTGTCGCCGTTGCCGACGCGTTGGATGGTATCGAGGTTTTTCTGTTCGATGGGCCAGCCTTCAATTGGCGTGTTGTCGGGAAGCGGGTACGGGCCTGTATCGGATTCGTTACCATACAGCAGGAGCTTGACATCAATCTTGGGTTGGTTGGGCGGGACGATGACGAAAGCCATGTCGGAGTTGTATTTCAGCACCGGCGCTCCGCCTATTTGGGCGATCATTTTGGCGGAGTTGGGATGGACCGGGAGTTTGGAAATGTCTTCGTTCCAGGCGCTGTTCTTGGGAAAGATTTGCAGGGCTGAAAGAATGGCGTCGGCTTCGGGCGTGTTGAACAAGACCGGTTTTGTGATGGGTGGAAGCGGAGGGAGTTTGCGGCCTTCGTGGTTGATGCGTTCTTCGACGGCACCACAGAATGAACTGAGTGTCAGGACGAAACAGGCGATTGCTGAGAAAGCGGTTTTCATTGAATTCCTCCAACGTAATAAGGGCGACGCTTGGATTTATTGCACACAAAACGGGACTTTTTTTGTAAACGTTCTTTGAAAGGGTTTAGCGCAACGGTGCAACTGCCCTACGGCGTAAAGAAAACAACTGTTGTCTTGCGCTCAACTAAAGCATCACGCTTTCCCCTCACCCCGCGCAGGGGTGCCTGCGTCGGCCCTCTCCACAACAGGAGAGGGCAACGGCGTCGGCTTGTTACCGGCTTTGTAGGCGTTGATGGCTTCGCGGTAAATGGGGCCGTAGAATTTGTCTTTTGGAACGCAACCGCTGGGGAACTGACCGTATTCGTTGCCTTTGGCTCGCATCAACGCGGTGCAACTGGATACAGCGATGCAGGCTTGGGAGTCGCGGATTTTTCCGGTGGATTTGAGGTCTTTGACGAAATCAGGATAGGCGAAAGCTCCGCGACCGACACCGGCGAGCGCGATGCGGCCTTGATTCACGTTGGCAGCGGCGCAGTCAATGAAGAGATGTTGCAGCCACGAATAGCCGGTGCCTATCATTGGCATTTCGGGGAAAGCCTGCTGCATTTCGCCGGCGAGTTTGAAATGGCGGGCGACGCCAAGCAGCGGGTGTTCGGGCGTTTCGTAGCCGTCCAAGGGCGGCTTTTCGAACGGGCGGCCGAAGTGCATATTGTTGTAGGGGTTGGCGAACGAGATATTGAGGACGCTGACGCCAAGCGATTTTAAGAGCGCGACCAGTTGCTTGGGTTCGGTGAGATCCGCAGTTTCGGGGTGCATCGGATCGACGCCGAACGACCACTTATAAGGAGTCGAGTAGGGTCGGGGCATTCCGCGACCGTCTGCGCCTTTTTCGTACGGAACGAAATCGGTGATGTTGATGCGCGAGCCGATCAGAATGTCTTTGCTGACTTCGCTGCGGATGCGGGCGATGATATTGCGGATGAGACGCGTTCGGTTTTCGAACGAACCGCCGTAGGGGCCGGGGCGTTCGTGAGCAGCGAGCAATTCGCTGAGCAAGTAGCGGTGGCATTGCTTCAAGTCGATGAAATCGAAGCCGAGTTTTACTACCCGCTTGGCGGCGGCGATGTAGGCGTCTTCGGCGCGTTTCAAATCGTCGTCAGTCAATACGGGGTAGTCGGGCGGCATGGGGATTTTGCCATCGCCCGCTGGATGGGGAACCAGGGTGACGGGGTCGAGCGACGGGTCGTGCATGGCGATCAAGGGACGGCGGTAGCTGTAGCGCCCGGAGTGGGTCAACTGGCAACCGACGAGGAGATCGGAACAGGCGTCGGCGCCCCATTCGGCTCGGTGCTCGGCCCTAAGGTCTTCGAGCAGGCGCGCCATATCGGCGAGGGAGCCGTCGTGAATCCAAAGTTGGCGGGCGTTGGCGCGGGCTTCGTCGAGGACGGCTACGGCTTCGCCCCAGATCAATTTGCAGCCGCCGTTGCCGAAGCGTTTCCAACGGCGGAAGGTGAGTTTGCCGGGGCGGCCGTCGAGTTCGCCGTCGCAGCCTTCCATGGGGTGAATGGCGAGGCGATTGCCGACGGTGCGACCGCCGATTAAAATCGGTTCGAGCAGTTTGGAATAATCGGTGTCTGTTTGAACGATGTCGGCGACGCCCAATTTAAGCGCCGCGGCGTTTAGATCGGCGGAGGTTTTGTAGTCGAACCATTTTGGCATTTTTTTGACAACCTTTTTAAGTCAGCTTTATTGAGCGCGGAGCTAGAGCGGTTTTCAAATGTCTGAAGACAAATCTGCTTGCGGCGGGCTGCGCATCTTTGTCTCCATCCATTTGAAAAACGCTCTAAAGTCGCCGGCTCTCCCCTCACCCCGCGCATGGGTACATGGGTCGACCCTCTCCCCAATAGGAGAGGGCAACGATGGCGGCTCGCCCATCTCGACACTATTTTTTTCGTTCCTCGATCATGGTCATCGCGGCGCTCAGTGTTGCGGCGCCCTTACCTTTCAAGAACTCTTCGAGCACTTCCATGAATTCGCTGACGTCTTTGAATTCTTTGTAGACGGATGCGAAACGGACGTAGGCGACTTGATTGACTTTTCGCAGCTCGCGCATGACCAGCGCGCCGAGTGTCATGGATTGGACCTCGCGGTCGAATTTCTCGAAAGCTTCGGCTTCGATGGCGCTGATGATGCCATCGATTTGCGCTGCCGAGACGGCCAGTTTTTCGCAGGCTTTTTCGATGCCGCGGCGGATATTTTCGCGCTCGTAGGGGACGCGGCGGCCGTCTTTTTTGATGACGCGCAAGGGCGTGTCTTCGACGCGTTCGTAGGTCGTGAAGCGGCGTTTGCATTGGAGGCATTCGCGGCGGCGGCGGATGGTGATGCCGTCCTCGCCGGAACGGCTGTCCACGACGCGATCGTTGTCGGTTCGACAGTAAGGGCAGCGCAAAAGTCAATCCTCTTGGGGGGATTAGTTCAAAGTTCAAAGTTCAAAGTTATTATCGTTCGATTACTTGGGATGATCAAACGAAAACGGCGCGGATTTCGCGCCGGGCGGGGCTTGGTGGAATTGATGGGCTTTTTACTCGCTGTTGGGTAAGGGCCGACTAGATGGGGGGAAAGCGTTTAATCATTTCAAGCGCTTGGATTAATTTAACGCTCTCCCTTCACCCCGCGCAGCCCTTTCGAACTGAGGGCCTGCGTCGGCCCTCTCCCCAAATAGGAGAGGGGAAACGACACTTCGATGCTATTCCATTTCGGCTTCTCGGTGGCTTTGCCAGATGGCCCAGGCCAGTGCGGCCAGGGAGAGAAGGATGGCTCCGTAGAGCAGGGCCGTGTTGCCGGGTTCGCCGAAGGATTTGGGCAGCTCGTACGCGTGCGGTTTGGCGGCGGCGGCACCTTCTTTGACGCGATTGACGACGTCGGAATGGAACGCGATCATCAATGGGACGGTCAGGATTGCGACCATGTTCATGACCTTCAACAAGGGATTGATCGCGGGGCCGGCGGTGTCTTTGAGCGGATCGCCGACGGTGTCGCCGGTGACTGCGGCTTTGTGTTTTTCGCTCCCCTTCCCTGTGTTCGCGTCGTGGTTGCGCGGTTCGTCTTCGATCATCTTCTTGGCGTTGTCCCAGGCTCCGCCGGAATTGCACATGAACGAGGCGATCAATTGACCGACGACGATGGAGCCGCCCAGGAATCCGGCGAGGCCCACCGGTCCCAGCACGAAGCCGACCAGTACAGGCGAGAACACAGCCAGCAGCGCGGGGCCGACGAGTTCTTTTTGCGCGGCTTGTGTGCAGATGCGGACGACGCGGGCGTAGTCGGGTTTCTTGGTGCCGGCCCAGATTTCTTTATCGCGGAACTGGACGCGGCATTCGTTGACGATTAAGAACGCGGCTCGGCCGACGGCGCGGATTGTCATTGAAGAGAAGAGCATCGGGACGGAGCCGCCGATCAACATGCCGACGAACAATTTGGGATCGGAAATGCTGAGCATTTCGGCGACGTAGTTGAAGAGAGAGATGGGGAGCGCTTCTTTTTCGCCTTGTCCGCCGCTGCCGATCACGGTGATGAAGCTGGCGAAGAGCGAGACGGAGGCGATCACCGCGGAACCGATGGCGACGCCTTTGGTGACGGCTTTGGTGGTGTTGCCGACGGCGTCCAAATCGGCGAGGATCTGGCGGGCTTCCTTGTAATTTTCTTCGCCCATTTCGGCGCGGTCGTAGCCCATTTCGCCGATGCCGTTGGCGTTGTCGGCGACGGGGCCGAAGACGTCCATCGAGATCGTGTTGCCGGTGAGCGTCAACATGCCGATGCCGCACATGGCCACGCCGTAGGCGACGACGATGGCGTTGGTGCCGGAGTAGACGAGCACGGACGCCATGATGGCTCCGCAGAGGATCAGCGCAGTCCAAATGCTGGATTCATAGCCGACGGCGAAGCCTTCGATGATGTTTGTAGCATGGCCGGTCGTGCAGCTTTTCACCATGCCTTTGACGGGCGAATATTCTGTGCCGGTGAAGTATTCGGTGCAGCGGTTCAAGGCGACGCAGAGGACGACGCCGATCAAGCACGTGTATGCGGGACGAAGGTCGAGGGTGTCGAGGCCGAAGTTGGCCCAGTGCGGGACTTGTCCGACCCAGGGGCGCGTGGGGTCGAGGTCGATGTGGAGATAGAAGTAGCCGAGGATTAAAAAGCCGATGACGGAGAGGATGGAGCCGACGATGAAGCCGAAGTTGATCGACTTCATGGCTTCGCCGACGTTGCCCTTATCGCCGGCGCGGACGAGGTACGTCGAAATGATGGAGGCGAAGACGCCGATGGCTCGGACGAGGATCGGGAAGATGACGCCTTTGTGGCCGAACGCAATGTAGCCGAGGATCATGGCAGCGACGATGGTGACTTCGTAGGATTCGAAAATGTCTGCGGCCATCCCGGCGCAATCGCCGACGTTGTCGCCGACGTTATCAGCGATGGTGGCGGCGTTGCGGGGATCGTCTTCGGGGATGTCTTTTTCGACCTTACCGACG
>JANXLS010000193.1 GCA_025355035.1 Planctomycetota bacterium
TGTCGTTGCTGGGATCGATCGTTGGCTGCGCAACCGCCATGCTCTTCGATGGCATTCGCACCGGAACGACGAACTTCATGACCTTCTCGGAGACCGCGTTCGAATTCCGCGTGACGTCGGGAATTCTGATCGGCGCGACGATTCTCGCGCTCGTGATGGGCTTCGGCGGCGGATTGCTCCCGGCAATTCACGCCGCGCGTTTGAAAGTCGTCGAAGCGCTTCGCCGGAGCTGAAAGTCGTAGAGCCGAAATCGCTTCGGCTCCAATTTTCGAGCCTACTTCTCTGTGAGGAACGAGCAGACGTATTCGGCGAGACCGCTGTCCACAGCGATTTCGAAGAAGGATTTACCCGGAACATTGAATTCCGTGCCCGTCGCGTACGACGTCCAATCCGTAGCGCCAGCCAACTTGACGCGGCATGCTCCGCCGATGATCTGCATTAATTCTGGCGCACCCGTATCAAATTTGTACGTGCCAGCGCGAATCATTCCAATCGTTTTCTTGGTGCCGTCAGTGAACAAAACAGTGTGGCTGATGACGCCGCCATCGAAATAAATATTCGATTTGCAGACGACCGTCACGTTTTCAAATTGCGTTGGGACCGACATTGTTCTTCTCCTGATGCAGTTCGAATGACAATACGGCGAGTCTAAATCGGCTCGACTCAAATCTTTAAGCTTCCGCTTTTTTCGCGACGCGAACCAGCCATTCGTTGGCAATAGCAGTTTGCAAGTTCTGCGAATCGGCGATGGCATCTTCAGTAAACGTGTGCTCTTCGTCTTCGCAAATGTATTCGTCGCGATCGTTGATCATCACGCCGCCGGGCTTCATGCAGCGATAAGTCAACGGGCCTTCGTAATCGGGACTGAATTTTTCGGCAGCGACAACCTCAACTTTCTCGGCCTTCTTAAATTTGTAGCTGCTGTTGAGAACGCCGATTTTCTGAAGATTCGAGATGCCCTGTTTGAAGATGCTCTCTTCAAATTTGACGAGTTCTTCGGCCCCGTCGAGCGGCCAGGACGTGACGTCCACTGAAATTTCGTTCTGGTCGATGAAGTCCATCAGCGCGGCGACTTTTGCGGTCAGCACTTTGACTTGAATCGGTTCCAGTTCCTCAACACGGTGATCCTTCAGCCACTTGGATTCAAGCGTTTTGAGTTCCGTGTGAGCGTCGTTCTTGTCGGTTTTTTTCTTCTTTGCCATGTCCATTCCTGCTTCAATATATAATAGTGACGTGAGCGCTGGTACTCACCAAATAAAAGACCGGAAGCCCCGCCCCCGGTGAGTCATACTTATACCTGATTCAACTCCCATTTTCCAGCAGTCAAATTTTGAATTCGGGACGCGAGTTGCGATAACGAGCACAATTAAAGATGAGATTTAATGAAACTGGAGCAATACATTCCCGCGACGGTTACGATACATCACAGAACTATTGGCTCCGTTACGTTTTGTGAAGGAATTGAAAAAGCATCCGTTTTTTCACACATTTCTGATAACCTGCCCATTCTGTCACACACTCTAAAGTCGACGAAGAAAATATGCCTGAAGTGCCCGACAACATGGACGCGATGGTGGAAGCGCACTACCGCGAAGTGCATGGACTGCTGTGCGCGATAACCCGCAATCAAGCGACTGCCGACGAATTGGCACAGGAAGTGTTCATTGTTGCCATGAAACGCGGGGTGATTGCGGGTGACGGTATGAGATTGTGGCTGCGCGAGACCGCCCGTCGGCTTGCGATGAATGAATTGCGGCGGAAGCGACCGACCGCGCTGGAGCCGGAAGATTTGAACGCACTCCCGGCCATGACCGTGCGCGCTCAGCCAGGCGACACGGAAGAGTACGAGGATGAATTGTCGGCATTGCGTTCGTGCATGAGCGAATTACCCGCGCCCGACCGGCAGTTGCTCGCGGAACGCTACGAAGCGGGTACGCCCATCACCGACATCGCCAAACGATTGGGGATGTCGGCGGAATATGTAAAGTTGAAGTTATTCCGCCTCCGAAAGGTACTGGGAGAGCGGATTCGACGACGGGTACCGACAAACTTGTGAGCCTGTTAGCCGCAAGTGCAAGTGCAATGAGGGGATTGAGGGAATCGAGAATACCAAAGTCATTTCGATTTTTTGAAAGTATTGAAAGTAAAGGTTATGCCAACCGCAGAAGTGAACAACTTGATTGACGCGTTTCACGCGGAGGATCTCGACGAGAACGGCCGGAAACGGCTGGTTGCGCTGCTCGAATCCGACCGCGAAGCGCAACAAGCTTTCGACGACGCGCTTTGTTTGGAAGCGCTGCTCTCATCCGCCCACGCCGACCCGCAGGCGGAACAGCGCGCCATGACGAAGCTAAAGGCGCGCCTGGCTTCCGAGAAAGTTTCGATTGCCCGAGCAGGTCGCGCACCCGTCGCGCCGGTCGCGCCTGTCGCGCCCGAGCGATTGAAGTTGGTGAAACGCTCCAGTCGCGCATCACAGGTGTTGCGCCCACCGGCGCGAACACCCATTGGCGCTTGGACAGCCGTCGCGGCTGCTGTGTTGGTGTTGTTCGGCCTGGCATTCTATTTCATCTATGAGCCGACTTCGTCTGGTCCCAAAATTGTCAAGAATCCAGAACCATCAAATGTGATTTTCACGGTCGCGTCGGGTCCGGTTGAAGTCGACGGTAAAATCGTTCAAAGCGTCTCTGACAATGCCTGGGTCAGTGTGCCTAATTCTGGACATGCTGAATTGAAATCCAAGGACGGCACAAGCATTAAACTCGAAGGTGGCAGCCGCGCATTGCTCCGCGCTCACGGGGCGACACTGCGAAGCGGCACCGGCCAATTCGGCGTCAAAGCCGACAGCAGCGCGTTTGAATTGCAGACGCCCGTCGGTAAAGTTTCATCCTCGAACGGCGAGTTCGAAGCGCATTTGGCAAACAATGCAAAAGGCGATTTGGAATTGTTGGTTACAATCGCGTCCGGTTCGGCGCAAGTTGAAGTGGACGAAAAAACTACCGTGCTGAACGAAGTCGGCGCGACGCGTCGTTTCGGCAACAAACATCCGGGCGAGAAAAAGCTCGCGCTGCC
>JANXLS010000252.1 GCA_025355035.1 Planctomycetota bacterium
TTCGGTGAGCAGGTCTTTTCCGCGCAGCTTAAACTGCTCCATGTTGGGCATGAAGGTCTTGATGCCGTGCAATTCGAGTGTCTTCTGGTAATGAATATAGAGCGGTAATTCGGCATCGAGATTCGGAATGACGAGGTCGAGGCCGTTCGTCTCTTTGATATGGATCAAGCGATTGATGTAGGCCTCGGTGTCGCCTGACGGGTAGGGCATCATGAAAGTCTTGGAGATGATCCAATCCATGTAGATGCCGGGTTCCATCGCGTCGTAAGCGAGGCCGATGATTTCGACGTTAAGATCTTTGTCTTCAAGCAGACTGCGGGCGACGCCGATTCCGGGGCCGGGGTTGTCGGCGGCGTTGATACCGGAGACGCCAACAATGAGTTTGTCTTTCACGATTCACCTCGGATGAGCTTGGAATAGTTTGGAGTGTTTAGCGGTTACTCTCAGTTTTAGATTAGTTTAGCGCACAGCTACAGTCTCACGCTTTCCCCTCACCGCGCGCACCCCTTTTCGAGCTGGGGCCTGTGTCAGCCCTCTCGACTAAAGGAGAGGGGACAGGGGCGGGTTACTAGCATGCGCAATGGACGGACATCTGCTTTAGTTGGCCGAGGAAATCGTTGGTGTCTCGTTCGGCTTCGTCGGGTGCGATGTTGTACTGGTCGACGAGTGATTTAACGATTTCGGAAAGGCTCTTTTCATCGCGAAGTTTTTTCAAGATGAACAGGCCGGTGGTGTTCAACATGTAGCTGTCGCCGGTCGAAGGGTCGAAGACAAAGCCTTCGTCGTTCATTGCCAAGTGTGCAATCTTGCTCATGGTTCCGCCTCATAGTGATCCCATCGATACCGTGTTCGATCGTAATATGTATCGGGATTTCGCAGTGTTATCAAAAAAAGAACGGGAAAAGTGACTTTTTTGGAAATGAAGGGGATGCAAAGTACGGGTACTGAATTTGTGTCGGGGGCGTTGAACCTTAGTGCGCATGTGCGCCGACAAAGGCATTTTAT
>JANXLS010000272.1 GCA_025355035.1 Planctomycetota bacterium
CTCAGGCCGAAAAGATTCTCTTCGCCCATCTCGACGACCCCGCGCATCAGGAACTCAAGCGCGGCGAGTCCTTCTTGATGCTGCGCCCCGACCGCGTCGCGCTTCAGGACGCCACGGCGCAAATGGCGATTCTTCAATTCATCTCCAGCGGCAAGAAACGCGTCGCCGTTCCGACGACGGTGCACTGCGATCATTTGATCATCGGCCGAACCGGTGCCGATTCCGACATGCAGGTCGCCATGCGCGACAATAAGGAGGTCTTCGACTTCCTCGCCTCCTCGTCCCAGAAATACGGCATGGGTTTCTGGAAACCCGGCTCGGGCATCATCCATCAAGTCGTGCTCGAAAACTATGCCTTCCCCGGCGGCCTGATGATCGGCACGGACAGCCACACGCCGAACGCGGGCGGTATGGGCATGTTGGCGATCGGCGTTGGCGGAGCCGACGCGGTTGACGTCATGGCCGGAATGCCGTGGGAATTGTTGAATCCGAAATTGATCGGCGTGAAGCTCACCGGTGCGTTGAATGGCTGGACCAGCGCCAAAGACGTCATCCTCAAGATGCTCGAACTGCTCACCTGCGCCGGCGGCACGAACAAGATCGTCGAATACTTCGGACCCGGCGTCGAAAGCATCAGTCTCACCGGTCGCGGCACAATCACCAACATGGGTGCCGAACTCGGCGCAACGACCTCGGTCTTCCCTTTCGACAAGCGAACTGTTTCGTATCTGGAAGCGACTTTCCGTAAAGACATCGCCGCTGAAGCCATCAAGCATCTCGCCGAACTCAACGCCGATGCGTCCGCACATATCAATCCGGAGAAGTACTACGACCAGGTCATCGAAATCAATCTCGACATTCTCGAACCGATGCTCGTCGGCCCCCACAGCCCTGACATCGCTCACGCCGCATCAGAGATGAAGGCTCACCAGCTCAAGGAAAATTATCCCGACGTGCTCAAAGTCGGCTTGATCGGCTCGTGCACGAACAGCTCCTACGAAGACATCGGCCGCGCGGCCTTCGTGGCGCGACAAGCGCTCTCGGCCGGTATCAAGCCCAAGGCGCACCTCTTCGTGTCGCC
>JANXLS010000327.1 GCA_025355035.1 Planctomycetota bacterium
GCTCGCTTTCGAGGTTGAAGCACTTGATGCCAAGCTCAAGGCCGCGACGCATCTCGGCGACGGTCTTGCCGACGCCGGAGAACACGATCTTTTCGGGCGGAATGCCCGCGGCAATGGCGCGCTCGAGTTCGCCGAGCGACACCACATCGGCGCCCGCCCCTTCGCTCGCCAAAACCTTCAGGACGGCCTGGTTGGAGTTGGCCTTCATGGCATAGGCGAGGAGCGCGTCGTGGCCGGCAAAAGCCTCGCGCATCACCCGCACGTGGCGGCGCAGCGTTGCGGCAGAATAGACGTAGAATGGCGTGCCGACCTTGGCGGCCAGCGCCTCGACATCGACATCCTCAGCGAACAGCTTTTCGTCGCGATACTGGAAGTGGTGGACCACAATGATGCTCTCGTCTCGCCTGTCCCGTTCGGAACAGGCTGGCGCTGTGGCGCCGGCTCGGGGAAGGACGGCGACCATCTACGCGATCAGCGATGAAAACAAAAGAGCGGCTCAGCCAGCCGGCCCGAACTCGGTCTCGATTTGAGCCGCCACCAGTTCCTGGAGGCGCCACAGATGTGGATCGTGGATGCCTAGCTCTTCCAGATGGGTGACCGTGTTGAGCAGATATTCGGCCATGGTGCCGCGCGAGCCGACGGCACGGGCGAGCGACACGGCGATCTCAGGCTCGCTGAGACCGGAAACGTAGCGGCCTGACTTGCGATCAATGCAGAACGTTAGCGCCCGGATACGGCGCTCGTGGGTGACAACATCGACCCAGCGGGGCGGAAAGGATGAAGGCTTCCAGCCCATTTCGGTGAAGACGAAGGAAGGCATCGTCATCACAGGGTTATTGCGCGACGAAAGTGATGAGGCGCTGTGGCTGTTGGAATCGACGGGGAAGCTGAACGAAATCTCGAAGAAAGAAATTTCGAAGCGCACGTCGCTGAATATTTCGTTCATGCCCGGTAATTTCAGCGAACTGTTAACGCCACCGGAGTGCGCGGATTTGGTGGCGTGGTTGTTGTCGCAGAAGCAGCCGAAAGCTAATGCGGCGAAAGCGAAGGAAGCCAGAAAGGAATAGTGCCATTGACGCGTGAACGAGCCAAGCCACGCATCACGCTCTCCCCTCACCTCGCGAGCGCGAACATCAGCGATCGTCGGCCCTCCCCCAACAGGAGAGGGGAAAAGCGGTAACGGCTCGTTCGCAAATTTTTAGAGAGCTGGGAGAAAGCCGGAACTTCGGGACGCCGAGTGGGTGATTCCGGAGTAGAAATACCGGCCGTCCTCGGAGACTAGTTCTTTGCGCTGGTCGTCCGTCAATGTTGCCGAATGCTCGTGTTCGACCAGATGCGCCCGGCCGGAATTGCGGAGGCGCAACACGGCGAGATCGAAATCGAGCTTCGAGCAGTTTATCAGCGAGCGCAACGCCGGGATCGATAATTGCGGGAGCCGGGACGCGCGCACCATCACCAGTATGCGTTCCGAAAGATCGCCGGGAACTCGGAACTCCACGACACTCCGCGACAATTTCGACCGAATCGCGGAATCGACGGCGTCGCGCGAAAAACCACATTCCAGCAGCATCGCACGCTTCTTCTCAATTGCCGTTAACGCCGTAAATTGGGCCGCCAGATTCGGACGACTGCGCGCCCACTTCAATCCCAGCGACTTCTTTATTGGCGGATGGCGGAAGAGATGTCCCGCCTTTTCCAAACGGTGCAGCGCGGGAAGCAATTCCGCTTCCGTCGTGTCGGGCAACACGTTGGAGACCTCGGCGAGAATTCCCGACGCCGACAACCGCTGTCGCGTGATCCGTTGTAAAATGACGTCGTCCAATGAAGTAGCTGCCGGCGGTTCCGGAGCGTATCGCGGCTTTCCGCCTTTCCGGGCCGGCGAACATTCAAAGAGCGCCTTTTCAGCAACCAACGCGTTTATCAAGGAATCAAGCGCATCGCTTTTCAATCCGGAAAATGCTTTTTGAGCGACTGCTTTTAATTGAGCTGCCGAGTGCGGGTCAATTTTCACCGCGCTCAAAATGGCGACGCGCACTTCGACCATCGGATCACGGTTCCAAAAAGCGGGTCTTGCTTTCGTGCCCCATGCAAAAATCTTTTCGCTCGCGACCAGGTCATGCAACGCCGCATTGATTTTATCGTGCGGCTCGTTTGTTCGAACGCACAGTTCTTTTAAAAGATGTTTAAACGAAACGGCATGTGTTGAACGATCCAGAATCGCAATGATCCTGTCGCAAACTTCCATACAGGAATTTGGGGTTTCAGGCGGTTGAGGATTCATGGCGCGTTTTTTATATCATTTCATGAAATGCTTCAAGCACAGGTGCCGCGTGATTTCTCGGATTCAATTTGGCTACATGAAATTAAGAAATGATTAGTAAGCCGCACCGGCTACTTCTGCAACCTGACTTTGGTGGTGCGGGAAAAGGACGCCCGTGTCATCGATCGAGTGCATCGGACGCGGACGAATGGGCTCCCCGCCCGTGAGAATACCGTCAGTCATTTTATCGACGCGCGTCGCATATTTTTCCAAGCGCGGATCGTGCGTGACGACCAATACGGCCTTGCGTCCGGTGCGCGCTTCGTTCCGCAACAATTCGATGATCGAAATACCGGTCGCCGTATCAAGCGCAGCTGTGGGCTCGTCGGCGAGGATGATGTCATTGTCGCCTGCCAACGCGCGGGCGATGCAGATGCGTTGCCGTTGTCCGCCGGAGAGTTCGCCTGGTTTGCGATGCATGCAGCTTCCGAGGCCAACGCGATCCAACAGCGTCTTGGCTTCTTTACCGCGTTCCGTCCAGCCGAAACCTTTCAGCTTCAAAACCAGTTTGACGTTTTCAAAGGCCGTCAGCGCTGGAAAGAGATTGAATGTTTGGAAGATGAATCCAATATGTTTGAGGCGCAATCCGGGGAGTTTGTCTTCGCCCATCACCGTCACGTCTTCGCCGCAGATTTTGATGGAACCGGACGTCGGCTTCATCAACAATCCCATGACTTGAAGCAACGTGGTTTTGCCGCTTCCCGACGGGCCTTCAAGCAGTACGAATTCGCCGCGGTCCAGAGTGAGCGACGATGGCCTCAATGCTCTAACCGTGTTTGCACCGGAGGAATACTCTTTGCTCACGTCCGTCAGTTCGATCAGACGGTCCACTCGAGGGGACAACGCATCGGAGAATCCAGCCATCAATTAAATCTCCACCCGCCCCACTACATCCCGATTAGAGTATCGGCTATCAACCACACTTACGTTAAGAATTTAATAAGTACCGGAAGGTTACCACATGCTGGGGATGTTGTCACGCAATACTTTGAGCATGACAACTGCGTCATTCGACCGTTACACTCTTCGCCAGGTTGCGCGGCTTGTCGACGTCGCACCCGCGTGCAACGGCGATGTAGTACGCAAACAATTGCAGCGGCACTGAACACACGATCGAGTTCATGATGCCGCGATCGTCGTGAATTGGCAGCACGTCATCCACGACACGTGCGATCTCGGCGTCGTCATGGCTTGCGATGGCGATTACCCGTCCGCCGCGCGCTTTCACTTCCTGAATGTTGCTGACGATTTTATCGTAGCGCCGGCCTTTCAACGCCAGCACGACCACCGGCATTTTTTCATCGATCAAGGCAATGGGGCCGTGTTTCATCTCGGCGGCATCGTATCCTTCGGCGTGGATGTACGAAATTTCTTTAAGTTTCAACGCGCCTTC
>JANXLS010000347.1 GCA_025355035.1 Planctomycetota bacterium
GTTGAAGCACTGACACTGGCTGCCGGTGCAGTAAAACGCCAAGCGTAGACCTGCTCGTTCCGGCTAAACTACCAGAAGTAATTAACCATTCCGTTTCTCGTCGAATTTACGCTCAGAATCCATACGCCGTTCTCGTGGTCTAGACGATTGACACAGTGTCAACAACTTTCCGCCGACTGGCTAATGCTCCGCGCAACCCACTCGTCGTTTGCAGACCGCTTCGTTTTCACGCACTGAATGCTTTAACTGTAGGGTCCACGGTTGAATTAGGTCGATTCAGGGGCGATTGACACAGAATCGTGGCATAACCCGCAGGAACTTTTGGACGTGGGACAGAACAGGAATACTCTGAACGCGATGCTCAACTCCGCACTTCATCCCAACCCTTCGACCCGATTCGATACAACTGAACCGCCACTTTTGAATCTTCACTTCCCCAAAGCGGGGATGCGGAATGAAAGCCGCGTAGACCACACCGTTACATTCCCGCGCTGGAGCCAAAAGCGAATTCCGGAAATTCTCGAATCGATCCTTCGTAGTCAAGACCGGCCCGATGAACAATTTTTGGGAAGCAGCGCTGCCGACCAGCTTGGAGAAGTCGATTATCGATTCTTTTTACGCCGTTAAATGTTGACAGCGGCAAGAACACCCTCGTCGATGATTGACACTGTGTCAACACTTCTCTGAAAAACTCGCTCGTATTGGGAGTCATTTTTTGCGTTGCGCGACAAAATAAATTCGTAGACAATTCGTGCATGAATCCGACTTCGATGAAATTCGACCTCAAAGCAGCGCGTGAATTCTATGAATTCTTACCGTGGGCCAACCGTCCCGGCTGCCTCACAATGCTTCAATTAAAAATTCCGGGCGAGAAAAAGGGAACGTCTGTTTTGAGGAGTCTCGCTTATAATGAATACTCATTTGAAAATCTTTTAAAAGATCGTCCCTCTGATGCTGCCTTCAATAGGCCCCGCGATTTTTATCTCTGCACGAACCCGATCAACGGTAGCTTCGAAGACTATTTTCACGGCCCATTTCTAAAAACTAGCTTTTGGCCTTCCACGGAGCCGTTCAAACCGCTCGATAAATACGCTATCGCCGCGTATGAAATGTTGTGCCTCGACATTGACGACCCAGTTTTAGCGTCTGCGAAAAAGACGGCGTACGCGATTCTAATGGGCTTGAAGGCGAAGTCTTACAAAATAATTCACAGCGGCTATGGGCTGCATATCTGGATTCCACTGCCTCCGCAAGAGCGGTTGGCATCCTCACGCATTTTGAAACCAGCAATCGTTAAGATCGGAAACTTGACAGGAACACAGGCGCAAACAATCGACGATCAACCTCTAACACGATTCGCAGTTTTGCGTGTTCCGGGAACATACAATACGAAAAACGCTGATAAGCCGATTCTCGTCAAATGTATCGAGACAAAAAAGGGGGGAGCGAAAGCAAACGAGAGCGTAGCGGAGTTTCTTGCTGAGCGTCTAAAAGAGAAACTACCGGAAAAAGTGCGGCGCGATTCTATCCAATGTACGGTTCCTGAGAGTTACCAGACAGTTGAAGAAGCCTCACTTTGGCTTGCGGAGCGACTTGGCAGTGCGATTTATGACGATTCAAATCCGTTCGAACATTTCAATGAACACGGTATCCATGTCTTTAATGTTCCTGCTGGACTTGGCAAGACTGAGATTGCAGCATTCTGTGCCGCGAATTCCGAAAAAGGCATTTTGTATCTTGCTCCACGCCATGCACTCCTTGCCGAAATCCTAAAAACGACACAGGGATACATTGATGAACTTGGAGAAGATGAATTCCGCACTGCTCGAAAACTCCCGCAGTTCAGGGAGGCCCTTTGCGTCGAATCCATGTTCAAAAAAGCTGACGCTGCCAAACAGAAGGGGTATCTCTTGGAAGTTTGCAGGACATGCCCGCTTTATAAATTAGACGAACGTAAGCGGTACAAATGCAAATATCACCGACGTAGAGAGTTCGCAAAGCGAGCGGATATTCTATTCGCTCCGAAGCACTACATTAAAATCCCCCCTTTCTGGAAAAAGTACGGTAAGAATAGGGAATTGGTCATAATTGACGAATCGGCGCTGGACGAATTTCAGGAAGAAGTGAAAGTTTCGATCGCCACAATTACCCATCTTCGAAAAAGCATCAGGACGCAGTCAAATCTTGCATTCATTAAGCCAATGCAATATTTATTGAAACGAATTTCGTCTCATAGGGAAGAGGGATTGTTAGGTTCAATCGGAGAGCTTGCCATATCTCAAACTGCCCGTGATTCCTCAGTTGCTCTTCCGAAGTGGAGCAAGGACTTCAGAGATAAACTCTTCGGGGTCTTTGCCGCAACGCCAGTTCGTAGAAGAAAATTGATGCGTTCAATCGAAAAGCTGTTAAATGCTTTTTCCAGAACCAAAGGAAAGGCTCTTCTATACTATCGGGGCGAAAACGTAACGCAGCCATTTATACAATTCTACGTCCCACATTTTCTCCCGGAAGGACGAACGTATCTCCTATTTGACGCGACCAGTGACAAGAGGCTTTTAGATGCGCATTTTAAAAACGACCTGACCGCGAGCAGGGGGTGGCGTGGTCTGCCAATTTCCGTTTACACACCGCCGAAGATCGTTCCGAACAAAGGCTGCATCATTCAAATTATGGACCAGCTTTGCGGCAAGCGGTCAGTGCTCAGACAACTGGAATACAAAGGAAATAAAAGCCGTAAGAAGAAAATCATTGGATTGATCGACCGTTTGATTGAGAAGCATCCAGACGCGAAAAACATCGGGCTTATCGCCCACAGGGATACAGTTCTTCTCTTCCATGAGAAACTGGACGCGAAAACACGAGTGACGAAAACCGGCTATTTTGGAAATCTCCGGGGAACCAATGATTTCGTAGGCTGCGACGTTTTAATCGTCGTTGGAACCTATCGAATTCCACCGTCAGTAGTTGGGCAACGCGCGGCTGCGTTCTCGTTAAATCCGGACGATGTTGAAATGACGACGGAAGTTTCTTGGCGTTCCATTGACGACAAAATGCGAAAAGAACGTTGGTCACTTCTTGCACCATGGCCAAGAGAGGCCAGCGAATTTCAAAAAGCCGTTCACAAATCGTATGTCGAGGGTGAACTTATTCAAGCCATTGGCCGCGCACGCACGATTCGCGAGAATGTGACCGTTTACGTGCTCACGAACGAGCTAATTGATTTGCCGGGAATCCAACGCGTTTTTTCGAGCGAGCTTTTTCCGGGAAGGACGCAAGCGCAGCGTAGACTGGATGAAAAGTCCGAAGTTTATCCAGAGCTTTGCGGATTTATCGAAGAGCTTTTGGACGACGGCATCACGGTGTACCCCAAAGTCATTGCGGAGCAAAGAGCGAAGCGGTATCCAACACATGCCAAAAAGTTCAATCGGAACATGATTAAGCAAAAAGACGTTAGCGGAGTTTCACCTTGGAGTCGATGGGTCGGTGAGAATGGAGACCGCAAGGATTTGGTTGAAAAGCAGTTACCGGGTAAACCTGATAAAAGCGGCAAGAAGCCCTCCGGGTTCACGAAGAGAGCTTGAACCGATTGACACTGTGTCAACGCTGAATATGCACGGTATAGATTTTAGTCCTCCGAACCTTAATATAGACAAATCGACCCTTATCTCTTGCATATTCGATTCCCCCCCCGCGCTTGTTGAAAACACGTCGCAGCGAATCCGCACGGGACCCGGAGCCGATCACGATTTGCTTGAATTCGCGAGAGTGGCATCGTAGCCTTTCATATTCGTCGAGTCTCCAGCGGCCAAATGAGTTTGAAGCGTTGCGGCCAATATCGGGAAGTGTTTGGAGTCAACCATGAAATTCAGTAAAGAAGTAAAAGCAAAGCTTATCGAGCAGTGGAAGCGCATCAATTACGCAAAGCCGGGTTCTTGTTTAATTGATGCGCCGCCCGTAGCGATCGAGGTGCTCGACGCGTTCACCGAAGAAGTTCTCGAAAGACAAGCTGTTTCAACAATGGACGAAGCGTTAAAACTTAAAAGAGCGCTTTTGAAGAAATGCGAGAAAGTGTTGGAGGAGAAATACCGAGCAGCCGGGAAAGACCCTGACGACGCTTTTGTTACGGCACGGATTGTATTCCGAGGAGGCGAGGTTGGTGTTAAAAGTGTAGCGAACGGATTTCAACAGTGAGCGATGAAAAAAACAAAAGTTGAGCGTGAAAAGCTAAAACTAGCTCTGAAAAAGCTTCGCTCGCTGGACGACGGTGAGACGAGTGTCAGTTTGCCTCCCGCCGCAGTGGAAGTTTTCGATGCTTCGACTAAGGAAGTTTTGGGACAAAGATATGTTTTCACGACGGACGAAGCTGTGGCAGTTTTGAAGGCGCTAAAGAAAAAGTGCGAGAAGGAATTCGAAGAAAAATACCGCGCGTCGGGCCGAGACCCTGAACATGCCGATGTTAAAACGCGGCTCGTAGTCCTGAAATATTGAAAATATTTCACTCACGTCAAACCGCGAGTCGAAAAGCGGTTTTGTTGTACACTTGTTGTACGGATTTGTTGTACAAAATGAAATTCTCATAGGGGGAAGTCGAATTATGAGTCCCCTGCTCTCACCGCTGAGCTATAGGCCCGACACTTACCGTTTCTGCCGGTCATGCAAATAACACAATTGTGAAAACTTGCAATCGCGTTTGCGCGGACTCGTTTAGAGCCCGCACGCATGTAAAAGAACCGGGTACGGCCCATGGGCACAACACTTCGGTTTGTCGTTTAGAGCGGTTTTCAAATGTCTGAAGACAAATCTGCTTGCGGCGGTCTGCGCGGTACTTCGTCAGACTCGCTTAACGTAGTCTCCAAATACGTTTCGTTCGTCTTCCTCGTCCCGCTTGCCCGGCGCGGCGCATCTTTGTCTCCATCCACTTGAAAAACGCTCTAGGCGCTGGCAATTTGAATGATATTTTTGCTGGTGGACTTCTTTTCTTTTTCAATCAGTACAGACGGCTTGCGGAGTTCGAAGCCCGATTCGAGGGTTTCGATTTTGCGTTCACCGAAGTACAGACGCTTGACGTTCGCTCCCATTTGCGTAGTGACGACGTAAGGGATCGTGCCGGATTTTTCGGCGATTTCCTCGACGGTGATTCGGTTTTCGATGTTGCCGCCGATCAAGGTGACCTCTTCGCCGACTTCTGGGACGCCGTGTTCGCTGTTTTCGAGTTGACTGACATCGGCGACGATCAGGTTCATGGACACGGTGCCGACGACGGGGACGCGTTCGCCTCTGACGATGACCGAGCCTCGCCCGGTCAGCGCGCGGCGATAGCCTTCGTTGTAGCCGACGGGCAGGAGCGCGAGCAACGATTCTTTTTGACAGATGTGACGGCGATTGTAGCCGACGGTGCAGCCGGCCGGGCGGCGGTCAATGCCCATGATTTTTGTGTGCATCGAAAGCGAGGGGATCAATTCGAGGGTATCGCGATCGGCGGACCAGGCTCGCATGCCGTGCAGCAGCGCTCCGCAGCGGACCATATCGAGCTGGGCTTTCGGATGGAAGACGGTGCCGGCGGAATTCGCCGCGTGACGGATGCGGAATTGAATGCCGCGATCTTCACAGGCTCGGAGCAGGCGGCGGAAGAGTTCGACTTGTTCAACGGTCGGATAAGGGTCGGGTTCTTCGGCGCTGGAGAAATGGGTGAAGATGCCTTCGAGATCGAGGCGCTTTTCTTCCTTGATCCACGACGCGGCGGTCAGCACTTCGCCGGGGTTGAATCCGCCGCGACCCATGCCGGTATCGGCGAGCAGATGGACGGGGGTTTTCCTGCCGGCGCGTTTGCCCTGATTCAATGCTCGCGAACGATCGGCGAGCGCTTTGATTTCGGCCATACTGGAGACGGCGAAAGTGAGATCCGCGAGGATTCCGCCGGCGATTTCTTCTTGAAGGCAAGAGGTCAACAGTTGGATCGGAGCGGTGATACCCGCTTGGCGGAGGACGACGCCTTCGGCGACATCGTTGACTCCGAGGCGAGTGGCTCCAGCTTCGAGCGCGGCTTTGGCGACCTGTTCGGAGCCGTGGCCGTAGGCGGAGGACTTGACCACCGCCATCAGGGACGCGCCGTTTTTCAACTGGCGCAAGAGGACGCGCGTGTTGTGACGGACCGCTTTCAAATCGATGCGAGCCCAAACGCGGGCGGTGTCGTTCAAGACCGGTTCAATGGCGTTCACTGAGAATCCCTCCCCCACTATCCCCTGTCGCACTCGCATTCCACAGCGATTCGAGCCTGCCGAATGATTAATTTAAGTAAAAATCGAATGTGACTTAAAATAGATCGGAGCACGCGGCGGATTGCTTTAGATCAAAATACGTTAAAGTCATACATTTCAATGCATTAGGCGTCTATTATTGTCCGATAAGCGACTTTTCGTGGGAAAGGACGGCCTGCACCGATGCTTTTTTCGGAATAATCGCCGAAGTGGCGTCATTACCGGACGTCTGAATCGTTGAATTTATGCACGCGAAGTATAATCAGATTTGAAGCGAGGTGCGGACGTTTTGACCGCATCGTAAACGCGGCGCGGATGTCTCGGTCGAGCGGCAGGGTGGCTCGGCGGGGATGTCGGCGCCGCGTGTTTTTGTGAGTCGTGTTGGGTTTGTACTAATCGTAGTTTTGAACAACCGCTCCGGATTTTAAGCGGGTGCCGGGGAGGAGTAGTTTTAGGTCGAAGCGGCTCGTGATTTCGGCTTTGTTTTCGATCGGTTTGCGCGGTTTTTCGGAGACGAGTTTTCCGTTTTTGTCATACTTCTTTTCGTTTTCCTGATTCGTTTTTCCATAGAAGAAAAAGTTGAAGCTTTCGTGGCGGTCCACCATCCAGCCGCGTTCAACGTCGAAGACGGCTGTGCCTTCGCCGGAGACGCGATGGGTGATGCGGCTGGCTACTAAGAATTCTTCGGGGAAGCGTTGTGAAAATTCGGGGAAAGATGAATCGAATGTGCCGGCGATTTGATAGTCGATCGTGGCGACTTTACCGGAAGGAGAGTCCTTCACTTCGCGCAGACGAGCATTGAAGATGATGTCGAATTGGGTTGGGAAGACTCTGGCGGCGAGGCCTTGCTCGAGCGGGATGATTGTGGGGACTCGGAAGCGCCAGGTGTCGCCGGGCGCAACGGCTCGCTCGGGGAAGATCGGGAACATGTAGTGCGGCGCTTCGTTGATGCAGACGTGTGGCTGCGGGATGTTTTCAATTTTCGAGATGCGTTCCTGGAGGATATCGATTTTCTCGTCGTCGGTGACGATGGATACGCGCTTGGGGTCTTCGTTCACGACGCTGCCGTGAACGTAACTACCATCTTTGAGTGTCACCAATTGCATCGATTTGTAGGCCAAGCGATTTTGTTTGTCGAAGGCATAGCAGCGGAGCGATTTGCCGACGATGCTGAAATTCGGCCCCATGTCGATCAGGTCGTTGGAGTTATCGAGCACCTTTTCGATAGGCTTTCCATTCTCGAGTTTTTCGTTGCGTCTGCGATCTGTGAAGGTGCGCCAGAAGGCCATTTGGTCGCGGCCCTCTTCCTGATTGGCGCAGAGGGCGTTAAGGTAGAAGGTATCTACTTCGTGGTAGGAATTTCCAGACTTTTGTTCACGATCCATGCTGCCTTGAAAGACCATCGATTTACCAATAACGCGTTTGACTCGGAGCGTGACGGCCGGGCCGGGGACGACTCCCTGATGCCAGGTGATGGGCGGCTCGGGTTGCTTTTCGGATTTGGCAGGTTCAGCGTTTGGGGTAGCCGCTACGAGGTGCGTTGTCAGGGTGATCGCTATCGATAGACAGAGTATGAGTTTTGGCATGGTGGTCCTGACTGTGATTTAACTGCTTAAAGACAATCTAAACATTACTTTGTTTAACCAGAAGTCCAATTTGTCATTTGGCATTTGTAATTTGATATTTGTCATCTTTGCTACTATCTCGCCGAACGCATTGTTAAGAATGACAAATCATAAATGACAAATAATAGCGTCAATATAAGGACCAAACATTATTTAATCTTAAGTGTCCGATCCAGGAAATCGCTAAGTACCTTCGGAAAACCATCGCCGCTCG
>JANXLS010000385.1 GCA_025355035.1 Planctomycetota bacterium
GCAAATGCCACAACCACGGATTTCTCAGTTTTGAGCAGTTGTGCGGCGTGAAATTCCCCTGCGCATTAGGGTCGATGATGGTGTCTTCAATTTGTATTGATACGCTTGATGATGACTTGACCCTCAGGCGTCTCTGCGCGCTTCTTCAGCGCTGCGATGTCGCTCTTCCGAAAAAACAGGCGGATGTTCCCCGCTTTCAGTATTTGACCGGCACCGGCCGTGGGCCGTCTTAAACAGACGCGCTGTCGTCGCGGGGTTCTCGGCGGACGATGTTTCCGACATCTTTATGCGCCGGATTCTTGAGAGCGAAGCTGCACGGCGCGCGGCGACACACATTGACCGCGTGGTGTTGAAGATTCTGCGGCAAGCAGTGATCGATATCGGCAAGAGACCTGGCAAGGCTGACTGGGTCGCGCGCTGGACCGAATTTAACGACCTTTTTCATAAGACGATCGCGGAAGCCGGCGCCTGGCGCAGGACATAGCCCGTTATCGAATGTTTCATCGCGCGTTCAATCGACATAGTACAACCGGGGACGTGCTGCGCCAGGCCCTCGCAGAACACACTCGGATTCTTGAGGCGCTGGAAAGTCGAGATGGCAAGCGTGCAGCGGCAGAAATGGCGGCGCACGTCCACGAATGGCAGGTGTATTATGTGAACCAGTTCAAACGCCAAATGACGAATGGAAAATCAGCGGAAGCTGATAATAGGTGATAAAACGCGTCAGACGGACCTCGAGTGCTATCCAAAAGTACGCGAGCCTGAAATTGAAGGCAAAACCGAAACCCCAAACACCAAACTGAAGGGCCGCTGTTGCATTAAGGATGAGAGATGCCCTTTTCAGACTTGGTGATTCCCCATCCGTCGATTGAAAATTCTCCGTTCATTCCGCATTCAAACGTAAGTGGCTTGGTTAACCCGACTGGATTCTCAGTGCGCTTATTTTCAAGACGTCGACATCGGAGATGTTCGTAAGCGTGTTGTTCTCGACGGGAATCGAAATGGTCCCGTAGCAGACGTTGTGATCGATCTCCACATCTTCATCGTTCTCGAATGGTAACTCGACGGAGAAGTTGGCTTCGATGGTGTTGTGATGGATCCGGCAGCGTTTGCCCTGCCTGCCCTTGATACCGTCGAATTCCTGCGCCTTGTCCTGATCAAAAGAAGATCGAGAGCGCGCTTCAGCTGCAGTTCAAAATGGCGATCGGGGGCACGGCATCAGCGGAGGAGAGTGATCGCTAACTCGACTGCCGACCGTTCCTTCGATTTTATTCGCAAGTGCGTCTTCGGCACACTTGCGGACGCAAACGTGACGGAAACGCACTTGCGTATTAGCAGGGAGAAATCGCAGATATGCTGGTTCGAATGCTTTCAGCGCCGGAGCAAGCCCGCCATTTTGTCGCCAAGCGCGCCGATTGCGACCCCAAATTTGCCAATTCTTGCGCAGATTACCGACGACCCAATTTAACTTGCGCGGGTCCGCGTTTTGTGGCAAAGTCCGAGCATCGCGCTGTCTTTTGACGGCGCATTTTTGTATCCGGGTAGCACGATGCAGCAGGTCCGTCAAGACAATCCGTTGATCGTGCAAGGCGACCACACGGTCCTCGTCGAAGTGGACAGTCCGCGCTACGTGGATGCCCGCGACTGTCTGGCTCGATTTGCCGAACTGGTCAAATCGCCGGAGCACATTCACACGTACCGCGTCACGCCGCTGTCCATTTGGAACGCGTGCGCCGCGGGCGTGGAGCCGGAGTGGATCGTTGCGTCACTGCACGAATTCGCGAAGTACCCCGTGCCCTCGCACGTGGCCGTCGAAATACGCGACCAGGCTTCGCGCTACGGGCGGCTGAAGTTGACGCGCGACGCGGGCGGGTTGGTTCTCTCCGCCAACGATTTGCCGCTGGCGGAAGAGTTGTATCACAACAAGCACATCATTCCGTTGTTGAAAGCACGCCTCTCGCCTTGTGAGTTCCGTATCGATCCGATTGCGCGCGGACAGATCAAGCAGGCGCTGATCAAGATCGGTTTTCCGGCCGAAGATCTTGCGGGTTACGCCGAGGGCGAAGCGCTGCCCATGCAACTGCGATCCGGTTCTTTCGCGCTACGCCATTACCAATTGGACGCCGCCGCCGCGTTTCACGCCGGCGGTTCGGCTCGCGGCGGATCGGGCGTGATTGTGCTACCGTGCGGGGCGGGGAAGACAGTGGTCGGCATGGCCTGCATGGCGCAAGTGCAGGCGTCGACTCTGATCCTCACGACCGGCATCACCGCTGTGCGGCAGTGGATTGCGGAGTTGCTCGACAAAACGACGCTGCGCGCCGACCAAATCGCGGAGTACACGGGCGCGTCTAAAGAGGTGCGCGCCGTGACGGTTTCGACGTACCAAATCATGACGCACCGGGATCGGGCGGACGCCGAGTTCACGCATCTGCAACTCTTCGACAAGCGCAACTGGGGACTGATCGTTTACGACGAAGTGCATCTGTTGCCGGCGCCGGTGTTTCAAATCACGGCGAGTTTGCAGGCCCGGCGACGCTTGGGACTGACGGCCACGCTGGTGCGCGAAGACGGGCGCGAGGACGACGTGTTCGCGCTGATCGGACCCAAGAAGGCCGACGTGCCGTGGAAGGTACTGGAGAATCAAGGTTGGATTGCCACGGCATCCTGCACGGAAATACGGCTGCCCATGCCGGAAGAATTGCGCATGACCTACGCCGTGGCCGATGCGCGTCAGAAATTCCGAGTGGCATCGGAGAATCCGACGAAGGCGGCGATTGTGCGCAAACTGCTGGCGCGCCATCCCGACGAACCGGCGTTGGTCATCGGCATGTACGTCGAGCAAGTCAACGCGGTCGCGGCGGAATTGGGCGTGCCGGTGATTACGGGATCGACTTCGCAGGCCAAACGCGACAAGCTGTACGCGGAGTTCAAGTCCGGCAAGGTGCGCGTGCTGGCGGTCAGCAAAGTCGCCAATTTCGCGGTGGACTTGCCGGATGCCGCCGTCGCGATACAAATCTCCGGGACGTATGGCTCGCGCCAGGAAGAAGCGCAGCGGCTCGGGCGCATTTTGCGTCCGAAGGCGGGACGAAACCAGGCGCATTTCTATACGCTCGTTTCACGCGACACGGTCGAACAAGACTTCGCGCTCAAGCGCCAATTATTTCTTTGCGAGCAGGGTTACGAATACCAGATCGTGGATGACCAAGAGACTTTTTAAGGAATGAGTCATGCAAGTGTTTGATTTGGACTGGTCGCGGATGATCGATTTGGCCGGCAAGTGGAGTACGCTGCCGGTTATGGCCCGACGCGCATTACTGGACAAACTGCTTCAGGTCAGCCCATCGACTCACGCGAATAAACTGGGGACGAATGTCCAGTCGCTGATCGACGCGGGATTTGCGGTCAGGATGATATTGAATCCCGACTACGTGCATCTCAATGCGGAGTATCAGTCCCCGCTTACTGCAATGCGCGCGATGAATCGCTTCAAGGTTTTTGACGACGAAAAGATCACGCTCGAAGCCTATCTCAAAGATATTTTTACCCAGGCGGAGTGCGCGGAACTCGCCGGCCTCCAAGGCTACGATATGTATCGCGGAGCCCCTGTTCTCGCGGAACGAGCCGAATCACCGCAATGGCTTGACGCCTTTCTCGCGTTAAAACGTTTGCCACTCGACTTGCCGTACAAGCCCAAACGCGATGGCGATCGCTTGAAGTCCATGCAAATAAATCCCGGCGAAGTTCACCGCGCCGCTCAAG
>JANXLS010000389.1 GCA_025355035.1 Planctomycetota bacterium
GAAAAGAATTGAAGTGCCTTGGACCGCAGTATGCCTTCAAAAAATGCGGGCAGTCGGGCCAGGAGATCAGCGAAATTCTGCCACACATTTCGACAATCGCCGACGACATTTGCATCGTTCGTTCGGTCGTGACCGAACAGATAAATCACGATCCCGCGCACACGTTCATGAGCACCGGAACGTCGATCCCCGGCCGGCCGAGTTTCGGCTCGTGGTCGATTTATGGGCTGGGCAGCGAGTGCGATAATTTGCCCGGATTCATTGTGCTCACGTCGTCCGGCGGCGGACAGAATCAACCGATCGCCGCGCGGCAGTGGCACAGCGGTTTCTTGCCGAGTCGGTTTCAAGGCGTGGCGTTTCAGTCGAAGGGCGATCCGGTTTTGTACGCGGGACGCCCGAACGGCGTAACGGCAGAGCGCCAGCGTGACGTGATCGACGCGGTGCAATCGATTGACAAAATGCGCAACGAACTCGTCGATGATCCGGAGATCGCAACACGCATCGGACAATACGAAATGGCCTTCAAGATGCAGGCCAGCGTCCCGGACCTGCTCGACATTTCGAAGGAGCCGAAAAGCGTTCTCGATATGTACGGCACGAAAGGCGCGGACGGATCGTTTGCGTTCAATTGCCTGATGGCGCGCCGATTGGCCGAGCGCGGCGTGCGCTTCATCCAGTTGTATCATCGCGGCTGGGACCATCACGGCGGTGTAAAGAACGGCGTCAAGACGACCGCGGGATTGGTCGATCAAGCGTCGGCGGCGTTGATCCAGGATCTGAAGCAGCGCGACATGCTCAAGGACACATTGGTCATTTGGGGCGGCGAATTTGGCCGCACGCCGATGGCTCAGGGCGACGGGCGCGATCACCATATAAAGGGCTTTTCGATGTGGATGGCCGGCGGCGGAATCAAGCCATGCATTTCCTACGGCGCGACGGACGAGTTGGGATACAATGCCGTCTCGGATGTTTTCCATGTCCACGATTTCCATGCGACGGTGATGAAAACAATGGGCATCGATCACAAGCGCCTGACGTTCAAGTTCCAAGGGCGCGACTACCGCTTGACCGAC
>JANXLS010000953.1 GCA_025355035.1 Planctomycetota bacterium
CCAGCGGCTGCTTGTGTGACAGAAATTCCCGAATATCCGGATTGCTCGCCGCCCGGGCCGCCATCGGCGTTTCGATCACGGATGGAGCGATGACGTTAAACCGGATGTTGTGCGGTGCGTAATACGCCGCCGCCGATTTCGAAAATCCGATCACCGCCGACTTCGCCGCAGCGTAGGCATGCGTCGAAAAAAATCCCTTCGACGGCGAAAATCCCAGCACCGAACCCATGTTCAAGACGCTCCCGCCGCCGCCTTGCTTCATGAACTGCTTCGCCGCCGCGCGATTGGAATAGAATAGCGCGTTCAGATTAATATCGAACGTTTTGATCCAGCCTTCATCCGTGATCTCATGCAACGGCCCGTCGCCATACTTCCGTCCCGACGACCCAGCCACATGGTACATCCCGTGAAATCCGCCGAACTCTGATAACGCCGTCTCCACCGCGCGCGGAGCCGTCGACGGATCGCCCGCATCGCCGTAAATAATCCGAGCCGAGTCGCCGAGCGTCTCGCGAGCCGCCGCCCCATTCTCCTCGCTGCGCCCAACACACACCACGCGACCGCCTTCAGCGACAATCGCCCGAGCCGCAGAAAGCCCCATCCCCGTCGTCCCGCCCACAATGACGACGATTTTCTGTTCCATTGATTTAGCCATGGGTAAAAAGGTAGTCCCGAAGCGAGCGTTCGCAATTCATTTTTTTCGTTTCCAAGTCTAGTCCGCAACGCTCAGTGGCGCTATGCTATGCTTCATCGCCGCAAAACGAATTCGTCGCAATCGAAAACTTGAACTTTGAACTTTAAACCTATGTCCTCCCCAGCCCTCTTCGTCAAAGACCTCCGGAAGATCTACAGCGTCCCCGAGCGCGCGGCCGGATTGGGTGCGTCGGTGCGTAGTTTTTTTCATCGGACGACGAAAGATGTCGCGGCCGTCGATGGGATTTCCTTCAGCGTCGAACCCGGCGAAATCGTCGGCTTTCTCGGACCGAATGGAGCGGGCAAAACCACGACGTTGAAGATGCTCTCGGGCCTGCTCCATCCCAGCGGCGGATCGCTTGAAGTGCTCGGGCACACTCCGTGGCGGCGCGAAAAAGAACTGCTGCGCCAGATCACGCTCGTCATGGGCCAGCGCAACCAATTGATCTGGGACTTGCCTGTCGGCGATTCGCTCGAACTCAACCGCGTGATTTATCGCATCCCGAAAACGGATTTCGAAAGCATCTCCGGCGAATTGACGGAACTGCTCGACCTCAAGCCTCTGCTCAGTAAACCGGCGCGCAATCTCTCGCTGGGCGAACGAATGAAATGCGAAATCGCTGCCGCGTTGTTGCACAAACCTAAAGTGCTCTTCCTCGACGAACCGACGATCGGCCTCGACATCACGATGCAGCGCCGCATCCGCTCGTTCATCGGCGAATACAATCGCCGCCACAAATCGACGGTGCTGCTGACAAGCCATTACATGGCCGACGTCGAAGCGCTGTGCAAACGCGTCGTCGTGATCCACCACGGCAAACTGCTCTTCGACGGCGAATTGGCCAAACTGGCCGAACGTTTTTCGCCGTACAAAACGATCTCGATTAAATTGGAGAGCGGTTCAGCCGATGTGAGCAGCTACGGCGAAGTGCTCTCGAAAGACGAAGGCCAGGTCACGTTACGCGTCAAGAAAAGCGAAGCCGCCGCCGTCACTGCAAAGCTCTTGGCGCATTTGCACATCAACGACTTGACCATCTCCGACCCACCCATCGAAGACGTCATCGAACGCGTCTTCGCGCAATGAGACATAGCCGTCTAAAAACGAACGGCTTAACATCGAATAACGCGAATTGACACGAATAACTTAACGGAAATTCGGTTAAAATTTTTCGAACAGATTCGCGTTATTCAATGTTAAAGCCGTTGAATTAAAAGCAAAACGGAGACCTTTCGGCCTCCGTCTCGTTTAAATCAAATGGAACAAAAGAGAAAGCTTAGGCCTTCTTCTTCATTTCCGTGACTTCAATGCTCTTGCCGTCTTCGGAGAGCTTGCCCTTGACGGTCCAGTCGCCACCCTTTTTGAAGCTGTGGTCAACCTTGTCACCCTTGAGGGTGTAAACCTTTTCGCCGACCTTGATCGCCGAGCCGCAGCTCGTCGCACCAGTGTCCTTGGAGTAGTTGCAGTGTGCGCAACCGACTGTGCCCGTGTATTCGGTGTCATCGGCGCGAACTGCTGACAAAACGAACGCCAACGCGAACGGTACTACGAAGAAAAATGCACGCTTCATCGAAGCGATCCTCCAAACTATTTTACTGTTTCGAACCACTTTGAGCAGTCCGATTCACAGCCTGTTTCCTTCGAGTTTAACGGGTCTCGAAGGACACCCGTAAAAAAAACGCGTTGCTCTGATTTTCGATGTCGTCGAACCGAATTTTTATTTCATAATCTTTGACAGAACTTTACTACTTTTATTCAAATTTTCAAATAATTTTACACTTATACAATTGAATCATCTGGTTAAAGCACTTATCCAAAACGCTTTACATTCAATTTTCAAATTCGGATTTCGAACACTTCTCTGACATTTTCGACAGATTAAAATAACGAATTTTGCCACAATGTTCAAAATTCGATCCTTGCATTCGGGTCATATCCCTTCAGTAGTCGCGCATCGTCGCCGTAAAATTCCCTGTCCGATTCAGAATTGTTTTTGAATTTTCGAACAAACTCGGGATAGTCAAGTCACTTCATAAAACACAATCGAGAAACCATTACTATGCTTGCTCATACGCGTCTTATTCAATTATTACTTACACCGAACCTGTGCCTCATCGTACTTTTTTTTGCGACCCGCTCCTTGGCCGGCGAAAGCGCGACCGCGGACCTCAGCTTCAAACTCGCCCCGGAACACACCGCCAAGTACCAGTGGACGACGACCTCCAACACCGAAACCTCCGGCCGCGAACGCGGTGAAGCCTTCTCGTTCAAAGC
>JANXLS010000445.1 GCA_025355035.1 Planctomycetota bacterium
TCTCTGACTGAGCGTTCAACGAAGAGCCAGGCCGAAAGACGCAAGCAATTCTTCAGTTTATTATTTTACAGGCCCTAAGTGTTCGAAAAGTGCTCGCGGCTGCGGGCATTTTTAGGCGCTTATTTTTCAGGCGGAGGCGGCGGAACGTTCCCTGGCACTGTTTCGCCGCTGCTTTTTTTCGCACCGCCCAGACCCATCATTTCAAAGACATTTACACCGTGGCGTCGCAGACGGGCGGTCACGGCGTAAATTGACCCGGCGGTGGTTCCGGGCAACGTTGCGCGCAGTCCGATTTTTCCCTCGTTGGCGAATGCTGAGATGAACACTGGATCGTCCGGAAGGCCGCCGGTAATTTGTTCGGGCATGATGTTGTCGCCCAATAAATCGCCGGAGAACATCGTCGCGACGTCGAGGAGTTTGACCGAAAGCAACACGAGCGTCCCCGGAGGTGGAGAAGCGAAGGCCGCCCGTTCTTCATTGGATGCACCCTGGCTGTCTTGTTTCAGCCCCCCGCCAGAAGTCCAGCGATCAATCAGGCGCTTGATGGACTCGTCCGGTTTTACGCCGACGCCGCAGATCCAATGCCCGTTAACGACAGCGTGCGCGACGTAGCCATTGTCGTCATGTACCATCGGATTCAGCTTTGCGACACCTTCGTGCGAGCCGACTTTGCGCAGCGTGATCGGCGCGCCTTTGTAGGGTGCGGTTTCGACGAGCGGCGTGTAGATGGTGCCTTTCGGCAGCGCTCCGGTTTCCTTCATCGCAGCTGCTATCATGTCGACCAGAGCATTTTGTATTGCTTCGATTTTCTTTGTCGCAGTTGCGGCATCCGATCCTTTCTGAGCGTGGAGCAACGAGACGCGTTGCGAGTCAAATGCCAGCATGTTCTCGCCATCGAACTGATCGAACAACGCCTGATCCATCGCCGCACTTGTTTCCGGCGGCTTGATTCCGTAGCGATTGAGAAACGCTCGGATTGCAGGTCCGTTTAATTTGAAGGCCGCATTGATCGGCGCGCCGACATCCAGCAGTTGCGTGTCTTTACCGTTAAGTCCCGCGGGCGGATTCGCGAACATGTCGGCCAAGCGCGAATCCTTCAACGGTACGAGCGCCAATTCTCCAGTCGCGCTTTTCGAGTCTTTGTCGAAAGTGACGCGTGCTTCAATCGTCCCGATCTGCCACATGCCTTTGATAATCGCATCAAGCTGGTCGGTGACTTTTTTCAATCCTTCGACACTCTCCGACGCCAGCAACGCGCCCGCTTGCAGAGCACCATCAATCTGAACACCGTACATTCGTTGAATCGCGGGGACGCTAATCGCGAGTGTCGCATCGGCGCTATCCGCTGGCGCCGCAGGTGCACTCGCAGCGGCTTCGAGCTGTTTCAACACGGACAAATTCGGGGCAAGCAGCGCTTTGCCGCCGGTGATTTTCAAAAGCAGCGATTTGTCTGGCTGCGGCAGCGGTTGCGGCACGGTGAACGTCATGACACCGTCTTTCGTCTCTGCGTCGCCAAAAATCGCGATGATGTTTTTTGTCAGTTTTTCCGTATTGACTACTGGCAAAATCGTTGCCGTGTCCTGATTCGCTCCGAGCGTGATGGGCGCAATCAAATAGATTTGCGCCGGGCCTTCGAAATTCAAGGATTCATCGACAGGCAGTTTGAAGAGCGCGTTCGCCAGCGCTACTTTCGCGAGCGGTCCGATGTTCGGTGAAATGTGATTCGCGTAAGCACCGTTCTGGTCGAGGAACACGCCCATTTTGTTGATGGAAAGTCGAGCGATCGCGAATGACGGAAATCCCGCCGCGTCAGTTTGCAATGTTTCCGCGCGCGCGCCAAACATCATCCCGATCAACACAATGGCGGCGGCACATTTCGAAATTCGATTCATGGCGATCCTTTTTTAAAATTCACACGTCATCGCCAGCGCCTTGTTCAAACGCCGAATGTATTCGGCGTCAGGGATTTCGATCACGCCGAAATGCGACAGGTGTTCGGTCCAATACTGTACTTCAAGCAGCGCGAATCCGCGAGCGTTGAGCCGCTCGACGAGCATTGCCAGAGCGACTTTCGACGCATCCGTTTCCGTGTGAAATTTCGATTCGGCAAAAAACGCTCCGCCCAATTGGACGCCATACGTCCCGCCAACAAGCCGTCCTTCGCGCCAAACTTCAACTGAATGCGCTTTGCCGAGCTTGTGCAGTCCTTCGTATGATGTCAAAAATTCCTCGGTGATCCACGTCTCCGGTCGTTTGGAACAACCGATCATCACGCCCAAAAAATCCGTGTCGCAAGTCGTCTGAAAATAGCCGCTCGTGATTGTTTTCTTCAACGAACGCGAAACATGAAAAGCGTCAAGTGGAAGGATCGCGCGCGGGTCGGGACGATACCAGCCCATCATCCCACGCGAATCCGGCATCGGAAAACAGCCGTTTCGGTACGCATGTTCAAGAAGAATTGGATTCAGGCGCATAGGCATTTCACAACAGAGCCCGCGACAGAAGCAGCACTCGCATTATTGCTCAATATGCCGCTTACGTGTAGACACCGTTCTCACTCTATTTATCGAGTTCATTTATCAATTCGAGCGGATGCTTCAGTAAGATCTTGGCCCCATTGTCGAGCAATTCCTGCGCTTCGCGAAAACCCCAGAGAACTCCAACAGGCTGCATCCCGGCACCGACAGCCGCGCGCATGTCGGCATACGTGTCGCCGAGAAAAACGCACTTCGACGCCGGGAGTTTCATCGCTGCTGCTGCTTCAATCGCACCCGCTGGATCCGGCTTGTTCGGAATGCCGTGGCGTGAACCGATCACCGGATCAAACGTCCATCTTGGTAGTAATTTCGCCGTGACTTGTTGCGAGAAATCGTTTGGCTTGTTTGAGACGACAGCGAGCTTCACGCCGCGCCGGACAAGTTCATCCAGCAACTCTGGTATCCCGGCGTAGGGCCGCGTTTCGTTGGCCCAGCGCGTCGCGTATTCTTCGCGCATCAAGCCGACGAGTTCCGCGATTCCGGCGTCATCGCATTTATTCTTGGGCAAGACGCGCCGAGCGAGAATCGCCATTCCATCGCCGACGTGATATTTGTAATCAAGGATCGGATGTTCCGGATATCCCTTGCGCCGCAACGCCGCGTTCATCGAATTGGCGATGTCGTGGAGCGAATCCAACAACGTTCCGTCGAGATCAAAGACTGCCGCTTTAAAATTCATATATGAGGATTCGAGGTTCAACGTTCAAAGTTTCACGGCCCATCACGACTGCTTTTAACCGATCACACATGGCAAACAAAGTGCGGATCGCGATCCAATAACGTGGAGCATAAGCACTCTTACTTTGAAGCCTTGCTAAATCGTAATATCGCCCAGAATGCGTGGGCCGCGAGCGCCGGTTGCGTGGGGAAGATTGGAGGGGCGCCCCAGCATCGTTTCGCGGGCCAGTATTGCGAACGCCACACACTCGCGGAATTGCATGGGGATTCCGAAATCGTCGCTGAGCGCGAATTCAACGGCGTGAAGTCGTGAGCGAAGCATATCCATTAAACAAGCATTGCGAACCCCGCCACCCGCCGCGAGTACTTTAAACTTCGTTTCAGATCCAGACGCGTTTTCGCTCGTGAGTTTCATGATGCTCTCCGCGACACTTTGTGCTGTCAGCATGGTCGTTGTTGCGAGGATATCGCTGGAACTTAAGCCGCGCGCGACTCCTTTATCAAAGATCGCGAACGCGTAGTCGCTGCCGAACTCTTCGCGCCCGGTGCTCTTCGGAGGTGTGCGTCGAAAATACGGATGCGTGAGCAATTCAGCCAGCCACGACTCGTCCACTTTCCCGGCCCGGGCAAGTTGCCCGCCGTTGTCGTACGCCAATTTTCCGCCGCTGATTTTTTCGGCGAGAGCATCAAGAATCATATTCCCGGGACCGGTATCGAATGCAATCACACCGTCGGGCGTTTGCGACGCCGGCATCCACGTCAGGTTTGCAATGCCGCCGATGTTCAAAGCAACGCGATGCTCGGTCGGACTTGAAAAAAGTAGCCAGTCCGCAAAGGGAACGAGCGGAGCGCCTTGTCCGCCCGCCGCCATGTCGCGCGGACGGAAATTGGAGACCACCGGGACGCCCGTGCGTTCTGCGATGATCGCGGCTTCGCCAATTTGCAACGTGGATCCACCATGAAGTCCGGCGGTCGTTCCGCCTGGCGGAATGTGCGCTATCGTTTGTCCGTGACTCCCGATGAGGTCGATTTCGTTTGCAGCAAGTTCGGCCGCTTGCATCGCATTTTTTGCAGCATGGGCAAACACTTCGCCGAGGACAAAATTCAATTCGCAAATTTCCGCCGTGCTGCCGCCGCCGGTTTTGCACAACGCCATAATACGTTCGCGAACGTCGGCATCAAATGGCTCGCTGTGCTCTCCAACAACGCGCACTTTCAAA
>JANXLS010000470.1 GCA_025355035.1 Planctomycetota bacterium
GCCCAGCACACAAGCGCGGGCGGATGGCCTTCTTTCGCGGTCAATTCAGCAACAACTTTTCGATGCAGTCCGACGTGTTGAACGAATTGAGCGTCGAGCATCTCCTGCGTCCGGCCGAGTTTCGTTTTGATGTCGCCCTGGATCACCGCGATCGTTGCACCGGATTTCAGATGGGGCCTGAGTCGCGCGATGCGTTCGTAGCCGTACGAGTACAATCCGACGATAAGCGCGAAGAAGAACGAAGCACATTTCCACACACTCTTGATCCCGGCATTTCGCCCCACTTGAAAACGCTTGGGTAGCAGCGTCGGCAACGCAAACGCGAGCAGTCCGTTGAACGACGCGATCACGAAACTCAATCCGTAGACGCCAAGCAGATCCGCTTCCTGACGCAGCGGCGCATTGTTAAGCAATGTGTGTCCGAGCAAGAGCCACGGGAAGTAAATCAGAGGAACGATGGAGCGGAAAATTTCGGCGAGCGCCCAGACCGAACCGACTCCGAAGACGGATGCGCCGCCGCCCATTTGGCCCAATCGGCGAACGCAGAGGAGCGCGAGTGTGTAGATGAGGGCGGTATAAATGGAGAGCGGAATCGAGCCTTCGAACGCGCAAGCCCACATGAACGTGAAGGAGCGCGACGCCCAGACGAGCGCGAAAACGAATCCGTGCAGCGCGGCATTTTTTTTTGTTTTCGCGCGAGTCACGAGCCAGAAGACGGGCGCGAGAGCGAGCCACACCGGCAGCGACGTTTCCGTATCACGAAATGGCAGCGCAGCCACCAGGCCGCACAGGGCACAGATCGCGAGGGACAGAACGATCATGCGCGTTCTTCCCAAAGTTTGACGAGATGCACGACCGTTTCAGCCGCCTTGCACATGTCCTGAACGCTGACCCATTCTTTCTCGCTGTGGTAATTGTGAAAGCCTGTGAAGAGGTTCGGCGTGGGCAGTCCGCGTTCGGTGAGCCGCGAGCCGTCGGTGCCGCCGCGAATCGGATGGGTGCTCGGTTCGAACCCAGCCCGGCGAACGGCGTCCATCGCGAATTCGGCAGGGCGCATGTCGTTCTCCATCCAATAGCGCATGTTGCGGTATTGCTTGTGGATCTCCAATTCAATTCGCGCGCGCGGTTCTGCTGAGCGCAATTGTGCGACGATATTTTTGATATGCTGGCGTTTGGCTTCGAGGCCGTCGAGTTCAAAATCACGGAGCAGCATCCCGATGCGCACGTGTTCCGAGCTTCCTTTGATTTCGTTGGGATGAATGAAGCCGCCGCGATCGCACGTGTGCTCAGGTGAAATTGATGCAGGCAGCGCGGAAAGGAATTGAGCGGCGATGCGCATCGCGTTAACCATCGTTCCCTGCGCTGAGCCGGGATGCGAGGCGACGCCATGGATATTCACGACAGCGTAGTCCGCGCTGAAGGATTCATAATCGACCTCGCCAACATCTTCGGCGTCGAGCGTGTACGCGAGATCGGCGCCGAGTTCACTGAGTTCAAGCTTCTCGGTGCCGCGCCCGATTTCTTCGTCAGGATTGAAGCAGATGCGAATTTTTCCGTGCGGAATTTCGGGATGCTTTAGCAGGTGGCAAATCGCAGCCATGATGATCGCGATACCGGATTTGTCGTCGGCTCCGAGCAATGTTTTTCCAGACGCGGTGACGATGTCGTTTCCGATCTGGTCCTTCAAGCGGGGGATTGTTTCGCCGTTGAGAATTTGCGTTGGATCGTCCGGGAGAACGATGGGCTGACCGTTGTAGTTGCGATGGACGATCGGCTTCGCAAGCCCGGAGCAGGCGTCTGCGGTATCAACGTGGGCCAGAAACGCGACAGTGGGGATGTTGGCTTTCATCGATGTGGCCGGAACGGTCGCCAGGACGTAGCCGAATTCGGTGACGCGAACGTCGGCGAGGCCGAGGGCTTTCAGTTCGGTTTCGAGCTGCCGGATTAATATCCATTGGCCGGTCGTGCTGGGCGTGGTCGGCGAATGGGGGTCGCTCTGCGTATCGATTTGAACATAAGACAGGAAGCGTGACAACAAATCTTCTGCATCGATCGGCATGAGCAACGAACCCCTGATTGACTATTTTAAACGAGTTTGATTAAAGAGCTTCCGGCCGCTTCGACGAAACCGACTTCAACGGCACAAATGGTTCC
>JANXLS010000494.1 GCA_025355035.1 Planctomycetota bacterium
TTTGACGCTCAGTTCGGCCAGTTTTCCGCCAAGGCGTTTGGCGCGGAAGGCGATTTCGGGGTTCGGCGAGGATTCGGCTTCTTTAAGAAACGGAATGGCGGCTTTGCCGAGCGTGGCAAGGGCACGTTCCGCTTCTTCGCGCTGGACCGTGTCGGGCGCGCCGAGTTGCGCGATCAACGCCTTTGTTTTTGGATCGTCAGCCGAAGTCAATTTGGTGGCGGTGAGGTCGACGGTAACGGCTGCGGGTTCTTCCGCTCGGACGGGCTGAGGTCCAAAACTCATAGAGCAAACGGCGGCTAACAGGAGAAATCCAGATCGAAACGAATCGTAAACGCGCGGAAATGTCATCATGACGTGCGCTCCTTTGGTGAGCAGTATACACGAAGCGGAGATAAAGCAAAACGCACACCCCTGTGTAAGTGTTAACACGCTTATTGGAAGAAAGTCTAATTTGGTCAGGGAATTCCGCGCCTCTGTATTGACAGCCCGTGAAAAATCGCGATACTCGGCTCTGCGTGAGACGAACGCGATCCGTTTTTAATAATAATATTCAGAAAGACAGGAGAACGTCATGGCAGCGTATGCCTACGAGGCAATGGATACTCAAGGCAAAGAAGTACGTTCTGTTATTGATGCCGCGTCGGAAGCGGATGCCCTCGAAAAGATTCGAGCTCAAAACCTGTTCCCGACAAAAGTGTCAGCACAGAGCGGAAAATCGGGTGGCGGCGGTGCGGCGGCGGCGAACCTGGGCCAACCTCAATCGGCAGCCGACAAAAAGAAAAAAGTGGGCGGCGGAATTTTTGCGTTCCGAGTCAAGCCTAAAGAATTGACCGCCTTTACGCGCCAGTTTGCGACGCTGCTGGATGCCGGACTGCCGGTCGTTCGCAGCCTCGACATTCTTTACACTCAGTTACGCCCGGGCATCTTGAAAGCGGCGATCGGCGATGTGAAGGAAGACGTTGAAGGCGGTTCGTCGCTTTCGGAAGGATTGGGCAAACATCCACGTGTTTTCGACAAACTGTATGTGAACATGATTCGCGCCGGTGAAGCCGGCGGTGTGCTCGACGAAATTCTCGAACGTTTGGCCGATTACCGCGAAAAAGCGCAGCGCTTGCAACAGAAGATCATCGGCGCGTTGGTATACCCGGCGGCCGTCGTGTTCATCGCGTCGTGTATCTTGTCGTTTATCATGATCTTCATCATTCCGAAGTTTAAGGAAATGTTCGATGAAATGGACGTTGGCGAACTGCCCGGCCCGACGCTGGTGCTGATCGGCATTTCGAACGTGATGAAGAATTACTGGTACATTCTGATTTTCACGCCGGTGCTGCTGTGGGTCATTTTCAAATTGATCGTCCGGACTCCACGCGGCCGTTTGATCGTCGATGCGATATCGCTGAAGGTTCCGATTTTCGGCAGCATTATTTCGAAGTCGTCGGTCAGCCGCTTTTGCCGCACGTTGGGCACGCTGGTGACGTCGGGCGTTCCGATTCTGGAAGCGCTCTCGATCATCAAATTGGCGACCAGCAACGCGGTCGTGGCGAATGCGGTTGAAACGGTTCACAACTCTATTAAGGAAGGCGATACGATCGCCGAACCGTTGAAGCATTCTGGCGTTTTCGACGATCTCGTCGTTAACATGATTCAGGTCGGTGAAGAAACCGGCGAATTGGACAAGATGTTGATGAAGGTCGCAGACAACTACGACAACGAAGTTGATACGCTGGTCAGCGCGTTGATGAGCTTGTTGGAACCGATCATGATCGTCATGATGGGTCTAACGGTCGGTTTCATCGTCATCGCATTGTTCATGCCACTGATCAAGATCATGGATAAGCTGAGCTCCGGAAAGGGTTGATCGGACGCTCGAACGAAAACGAAACAAAGATCGGCACCCCATTGTGGTGTCGATTTTTTTTGGTGGGATGTGTTTTTGGTGCAGGCTTCCAGCCTGCACAGGTAAGACGCAGGCGGGACGCCTACACCACTAAACTTAATCACGCAGCATTGGGTTGGAAGCCTTCACCACAATACGAATGACGCCATTTAATATTGCTCAATTCCTCCCCGAAATGGCCCGTTCCGCTCCGGATCGAGTAGCCGTAACGTGTCCGCACATGGCCAATGAAAACGATAGAACCGCGTTGACATTTGCTGAACTGAACGCCGAGTGCGATGCGCTCGCGTGGGGGCTTGCAGACGAGGGCGTTGGACGCGGTTGCAGAACGTTGTTGGGGGTTCGGCCGGGATTGGATTTTGTTGCGCTAACATTTGCGGTGTTCAAGTTGGGCGCGGTTCCAGTGCTGATCGATCCGGGAATGGGGCGCTCGAATCTGCTGCATTGCGTGTCGCGCGCTCGTCCTGAAGCGATGATTGCGATTTCCGCTGCTCACGCGTTGCGCGCGGTGACCGGACACGCCGCGTTCGATTCGCTGCGCGTTTCGGTG
>JANXLS010000520.1 GCA_025355035.1 Planctomycetota bacterium
ACCGGAATCCAAAAGTTCCTGCGCGCGTCGAAAACATTTCTGCTGAAAAAACACGTCGCCAACGCTCAGCGCTTCGTCAACGATCAACAGCTCCGGCTCGAAACAGGTCCACATGCTGAACGCCAATCGGACATGCATGCCGCTGCTGTAGAGTTTCACTGGACGATCAAAAAAGTCGCCAAGTTCCGCGAATCGTTCGATCTGCTCCATCTTCGATTCGGCATAGCCTTCCGGAAAATCCAGCAAGCGCGAACAATTCACGATATTGTCGCGTCCGTTCAATTCGGGATTAACCCCGGTGCCGAGTTCCAGCAAACTCAACACGCGACCATGGACCGCGAAACTCCCTTCGGTCGGGAAAAGCGATCCTGTCAACATTTTGAGGAGCGTACTTTTCCCGGACCCGTTCGCCCCGATGATCCCCATGCATTCACCCCGTGCGAGATCAAACGAAACGTTTCGCAACGCCCAGAAATCCTGATGCCGTTGCAGTGCTCCGAGCGACAGCCACTCCGTCAATCGCGCGCTGGGCGAAGGATAAATTTTGAAGCGTTTGCCCAAACCCGAAACTGTGACGATCGATTCGCTCATGTCAGATAGCGTCCCGAATTTCGGGCCTCAGTTTTTTCAAAACAAGATGTGCGAAGATCGAAACTGCCAGAGGCCAAGCGAACATCGCCACCCAAATCTGTGCATCCGGCCATTTCGAAAACAAAAACAAATCATGCATCGCTGTCACAGGCGGAAAAATAGGGTGATACGGAGCCGCGTCCTGCAGGATCTGCGGCACGGCATCCGGTGCGTAAATAATCGGCGCCGTCCACATCGCGATCTGCAGCACGACCGGAAGCAGTTGCCCGATGTCGGGAAAAAAAACGCGCAACGATCCGCCCAGCACGCTGAACGCGTACCCCAACCACATGAAACAAAAAATCGGCACCGGCAGCGCCAGCCAGTGAATTGACGCCTCGGCTCCGGTCGCCAACGCGAAAAGGATCAATAACGAAAAACTGATCACCAATCCCAACGACGAAGAAACAGCCGTCTCCGCAATAAAGAGGTATTCCGGCACCGCTAGTTTTTTTAGAAATTGAGCGTTCGCTATCAATGCGTTCGTTCCGCGCGAAATGCTTTCGCTGAACGCAATCCATGGCAACATCCCTGAACACAGATAAAGCGTGAATCCGAACGTCCCCTTGATCTGTCCGAGCCGACCCTTCATCAATTGGCTGAAAACTACCGCATACAGAACGATTGACGCGAGCGGCTGCAAGACATTCCACAGCACACCCGCGCCTGTCCCAGCGAATCGATGGCGTAAATCGGTGAGCGCGCGCCGCCAAACGAAACCGCGATACTTGATCAGTGCTCTCACTTAACCGATTCCCATTTCGTCTGCGTCTGTTTCAAAATCGGATGCGAAACCAACAAGTGCCAAACCACGGCCTGGAACGCTTCCGAATGCGGTGTGATGTGCGCCGGATTGACTACCGGAACGAGAACACACGCGTCGGCCACCGTCGCCGTATACCCGCCATCGCGTCCGACAATGCCGATGATCTTCGAACCCGTCTGCTTGGCCAATTGCAATGCTGTTACCAAATTCGGGCTGACATTCTTTTCAAGATTCCCACCGCCGACGGAGAAAATCAGCAGCGTGTCTTTCGCGTTCAACTTGCTGACTTTGAGCCAGCCTTCGAAAATACTCGCCCAGCCTTCATCGTTCGCGCGAGCCGTCAGTTCGGACACGTTGTCCGTCGGCGCGTACGTTTCGATTCCTACAATTTTTCGGAAATCGTTGACGGCGTGTGATGCGTTGCCGGCGCTGCCGCCGACGCCGAGTATAAACAGCCGTCCGCCATTGCTACGTGTTTCAGCGAGAATGGTGGCGGACTTTTCGATCTGCTCGACCGACAACCCGGCGACGACCTGTGTGACTTCATCGAGAAATTGTTTGGCGAAGGACATGTTTGACGGGCTCCTAACTGTTAAACTCAGATGGACTACTTGATTGAAAAATCCTTCAACGTTGAAACGGTGCCGGCGCGAATGACCAGTTCATTGAGTTTCGCAATGTCATCCACGCTTTGGATCGTCTTGCAAAACCGCCCGGAAATCATGCCGAAGCGTTTGGACAAAATCTCGATAATGCTTTTCTGAAGCGCGTCCTTGGCCA
>JANXLS010000529.1 GCA_025355035.1 Planctomycetota bacterium
TTGTCCTTGCCTGCGTGCTTGCGCTCGACGCGCTTTTCGTGGACTACTTTGCTGCGGAGTACCTTGCCCATGTTCGTCTCTGTCCGTTCCGTGCCGCAGGCTCATCACCTGTTAATTTGATTCCATGCAGCCGGGGACGGCTGCCGTACATAGAAGGGCTTTTGCCCCGTTCAATTTTACTTTGCCGCCGGAGCCGCTGCCTTCGCCCCGCCCGTGCCCGAATGGCCTTTGAAGATACGCGTCGGGGAGAATTCACCGAGCTTATGTCCAACCATTTCTTCGGTCACATACACCTTTAAATGCATCTTGCCGTTGTGCACCATGAACGTGTGCCCAACGAAGTCCGGCGTGATCGTGCAGCTTCGAGCCCACGTCTTCAACGGGTCCCGTGCCCCCGTGCCCTTTTGCTTGTCCACTTTCTTCGCCAACTTCTCGTCCACGTAGGGACCTTTTTTCATCGAACGCGACATGCGATACTCCCAAACATGAGTGCCGATGGCCGAGTCCTGAGTGCCGAGTAATATCGACTCGCTGCAAACTCAGACGGCGTCTGGCATTTATTCAATCGTTTCGGTACTTTTGCTGCAAGCCACTCGTTTCGAGACTCGCTTACTACAATTCCTTCTGCTTTTTCACTTCGGCACTCAGCACTGCCGTTTAGACCGTCGCGCTCGGCGCGTTCGTGCGGCGTCGAATGATCTGGTTGTTGGTGCGGCTCTTCAACTTGCGCGTCTTGCCGCCCTTCGCCAGAACACCGCTCGGTGACTGGGGAATGTGGCCCTTTCGGCGCGCCGATCCTCCGCCCATCGGATGATCCACCGGATTCTTCGCCATACCGCGACCGCGAGGTCGGCGTCCAAACATATGCCGGTTTCGTCCTGCCTTACCGACATGGACGTTCTGATGGTCCAAGTTTCCAACCTGTCCGACCGTCGCGCGGCATTCCGCCGGAACGAATCGCATTTCACCGGAAGGCAGCACCACCGTGCATTTGTCGCCTTCTTTGGCCAGCAATCGAGCTTCACCGCCGGCCGCGCGAACCATCTTGCCGCCCGAACCAGGTTGCAATTCGATGCAGTGAACTTGCGTCGAAAGCGGCATGTTCTTCAACTGCATCGCATTGCCGACATCCGGTTCGACTTTGTCGCCCGAAATAATCGTCATGCCTGGCTTCAAACCGACCGGTGACAGAATGTAGCGCTTTTCGCCGTCCTTATAGTGCAACAGGCAGATGAACGCGGAGCGGATCGGATCGTACTCGATCGACGCAACCTTCGCCGGCACCCCATCCTTGTTGCGCTTGTAATCAATTTTGCGGTACTGCTTCGCATACGTGCTCTGCATCTTGCGGTTGGTGATGCGACCGTGAGCGTTGCGTCCGCCCGTTCGGGCAATGTGCTCGATCAAGCTTTTTTCGGGGCGCGTGTGCGGAGTCAATTCCTTGCGGAAGTCGATCACGCTGGCGCCGCGCGTTCCGGCTGTCATCGGGCGGTAAAATCGAAGTGCCATTCTCTCAATCCTCGTTTCTATTGCCTTGCAAACTCTAATGTCTCGCAAACCACGTCCAGCGGTTCAACGGCATGAATCTCAACCGCGCCAAACCTCTGATCTGCGATTCCGGCACAAACCCCAACGCCGGACTGCGACTGTCTTTACTGTCGCCGCGGTTGTCGCCCATTACAAAATAATGCTTGGGCGGAACCACAAATTCATCCGGCAGACCGTAATAACAAAAACCCTTGTCGAACTCGAACGTTTCCGCCAACACTGTTCCGTTGATGTACGCGCTGTTACCCTTCAATCTCACATGCTCGCCAGGCAATCCGATCACACGCTTGATGTAATCTTTGCTCTCGTGATTGGGTTGGTAGCGGCTGTTCTCCACTGCCTGAAACACAATCACATCGAACCGGCGTATTGACGTGAACTTGAACGTCAACTTGTCTATCACTAATCTGTCTGCGGTCTGAAAGTTCGGTTGCATCGAGGGGCCTTCAACCACCGACACTTGGAACACAAACAGATAGAGGACCAAGGCCCAAAATCCTGCTCGACCAATCAGTTCAAACCATTCCTGGATCGCCGATAGTTCCGGCTCCCCTTCCACTTCCACTGGTTTGTTCTTCTCGTCGTCTACAAGTGCTGTCATTTGGACTGCCTGCGCTGTTTCACCGTCGCGCCGCTCGTCTTCCATTCAGCACCGTCCGTTTCCACATTCAAAATTCAAACCAACCGTTTTCGCAGTCAACTTTGAACCTTGAACCTTGAACTTTGAACCGCCGTTTTTTAAATCAAATCAATCTGTTTTGATTCTTTCGTCAGGCGAATGACGGCCTTCTTCCGCAGGCGCGAAAAACCACCGTTGCGCGCTCCGCCTCGTGAAGCCTTCTTTCGCGGCTTGACGATCATCGTGTTCACCACGTCAACCGTCACGCCAAACGCCTGTTCTACAGCCGAGCGAATCTGGTGCTTGTTCGCCTTCGGGTGCACTTCGAACGTGTAGCGGCGTTTCTTGCCTTCTTCATCTTTGCCTTCGCCCGGAGCTGCAGCCATCGCGTGGCTCTTTTCTGTCATCACCGGTCGCTGAAGAATCGCGTACGGGCTGGACAACAAATTTGATGCTCGATTTTTGCTCATGCTTTCACCACTTCCGCAATATTCTCGATTGTTTCTTTGGTCACCAGCACGTATTTGTGCTTGAGGAGATCGTAGGCGTTCAAATTTCGCGCCGGCATAATCATGCAGCGAGCGACGTTTCGAACCGATTTCACCAGCGCTTCACCCGGCTTGCGGTCAGCGACGAGGCAGGAACCGACGAATCCGAGAGCCTTCAGCGTGTTCGTGAAAGTCTTCGTCTTCGGGGCGGAATAATTGAGTTGATCGATCACCTTCAACTGCGAATCTCGAATCTTGGACAAGAGCGCGGACTTCAGCGCTTCGCGACGCATTCGAGTCGGCATTCCTTTGTGATAATCGCGAGGACGAGGTCCGAACGCGTTACCACCACCACGCCACAACGGCGAGCGCTTCATACCGGCGCGAGCACGACCCGTGTGCTTCTGCTTGAACGGCTTGACGCCGGAACCGGAACGTTGTGCCTTCGACTTGATTTTGTGCGTTCCAACGCGCTTGTTGGCTTCAGAGCGAATGATCGCCTGATGCAGCAGCTTCGTGCGAACTTTCTCGCCAAGCATTTTTTCGTCGAACGTCATCTTTCCGACGACTGCGCCTGCTGCGTTATAAATCTGAATGTCCATCGTAATCGCTTTCTCACCAAAACAAAAAAGGCGACATCGAAGAGATTTGGGTTAAGATCCATAACGAAAGGCCGGTTGGCCAGGATCTTTCCGAAACACTCTTTGATATCGACCGCTAGGTCTTCTTCATCCCGGGTTTTGATCTTACGGGTTTCGATCCCGCTTTCAAACCCTCAGGATTTCCTGCACCCCTGTTCGTCAGAGGAGTAAGCAATATACAGAGCTTCACAAACTCTGCAACATCCATTTTGCATTTTTTCGATATTATTTTTCTCTCGCAAAGTCGCAGGGACGCAGAGAGCGGCCCATCAATTTCGGATTCAAATTGCAAAGCTCGACACCAAAACAGCTTGCCACGACAAACAGTGTTATGCCTTAGCCCTGTTCTGCGCTCCGCGCTTTGCGTGAGAAAATTATCTGAGCACCTTCTTAATCGCCCGCGCAATCTCCTTCGCCAACCCTTCAATATCCTCTGCAAACGAAGGCCGGTACACAAATGCATTGCAAGCCCGCGACAACATCACGTTCACCCCGCGCTCCTGATTCAAGCGAAAATCCGTGCGAATCCCGATGACCGGGATGCCTTTTGCATAGGCGTAACCCACTTCAAAGCTCGTCCCGCTGTCCGAATCCGGCCCGTCCAGCCATGCCAGCACGCAGCGCGACTCGTCAATGCCGTCGATGCAGCCTTTAAAGATCAGTCCAAACGCCTTCTGATCGTTAAACCGATCATCGTGTTTGAAATCCTGCGGCAACATCACCCGCAGCGCCGGCAATTCCACCTCAAGCGCCCTGGCCAGCTCTCGGTTGACCCGCCGCTCATGAATCGTGAACAACGGCCCCGCCAGATAGACTTTCCCCATGAGCGGCAACCGCCCCGTCGCATCATTTTTGATTTTCGCCATGCACTTTTTTACCACACTCCTGCGTTCCCTCAACGCTTATTTCCGCCGACCAAATTGTGGTGCACGCGTCCCGCCTGCCCGTTCACCAAAACCGAGCGTTTTTATTTTTTCGCATTGCAACCCCAATCATTTACGTCAATCATAAGACAGACGGCTTTTCCAAGAGGACCCCATACCATGCCAACCTCCGTTCGTTTCGCTCTGCTTTTTATTCTCTGGGCCAGCGCCCTAACCCTGCGCGCCGCCGATCACCTCACGCTCACCAGCGGCCTGGACATCGAAGGCCAGATCATTTGCGATTCACCCACCAACAACCCGCTCGTCGCCATCGCCATCGACGGTAAAGTCCTCGCGTTCAACCGCTCCGAAATTTCATCGATCACGCAGGACGACGACGGCCGCGCCGACTACGCGAAGCAACGCGACGCGATCAAAGGCAAGAACGCACAGGCCCATTTCGAACTCTACCAATGGTCCCGATCCAAACACTTTTTCGACTACGCCAATCAAGAACTCAGCCTCACGCTAAAATGCGATCCCAACCACGCCCAAGCCCGCCAAATCGCCTTCGCACCCGCAAAGCTCTCCAAGCCGTCCGCAGCAAAAGATGCGGCCAACGGCGCTCCACCCGCTGAAAACGACACCCTCGTGATCGGCCTGCGCCCCACGGTTCGTCTGCAAACCGCCTATGAAGAAAAAATTATCGCGTACTGCACGACGCTGCTCCAAGCCGCAACAAACGACGACACCGTCCGCAAAAACGCACTCGCCGCCCTGACCAACGACCGCGTCAAAGCCAGCGAAACCCTCGTCGCGCTCATCGATCCGGCCCGCGACACCGACGAACAAACGCGCCTCGCAGTGCTCGCCGGAATCGACGCCCTGAAGCCGAACGGAATCGAAGTCTCCATGCGCCTGGCCCAAGCCGCCATCGCCGACCGCTACGCCCCCGTGCGCACGCAAACACAAAAGCTGATCAAATCGCGCAACGACGAATACGCCATGAATGCCATGGTCAACGCCTACGTCTCCGCCTTTGGAGAAAGCGGCAGCGTCCGCGACCCGCTGTTAAAAGCCGCTGCCGGAGCCGCCTTGAAAGGCCTCGAAGAAAAACGCATCGGCGGAGCCCTCTTCTACCGAGCCACCTGCGAAGTCCGCACCGCTGTCTCAGAACTCAACAACCTCGCCACCCGCCAAATCGACAGCTTCACCGTCAATCAAGGCGCCAACGTGGCCGTCGTCGTCCCCCTCAGTTTCCCCATCCAATTCCCCGAACTGGCCATCACCAGCGTCAAAACCACCGTCTGCGCCCCCTGCTCCGCCCTCTCCGATTTCACCGGCCAAAACTTCGGCAACGACCTGGACGCCTGGGCCAAATGGCTCCGCATGCAAAAGTAGGTTCGCAGCATCCTCCGAATACGCCTGCGCAGTTGACAAAAATCATGGATTCGAGGAAGATGCTAGCGTTGCATCAAACCCAAGAGGCCCCGACACATGGCGAACGATCAAGTATCCAACGTTCTGGTTGCTCACAAAAACAACCCAAGTGGTGTGTTGCGTTTTATTCCGGCATTTCTGTACATCTTCGTGATGTATCTGGCCGGACGACACTTCGTTCCCGATCCGCGCGCGGTGTTCGTGTCGATGGGCGGATACAATCTGTCCTGGGTCGAACTGTTGCTGCTGGCTGCGACCGTGGTGTCCCTGTTCGAGCAGCTCAAGGTCTCACATCCCGGCATCGATAACACTCTCGAAGCGCTTCTCATGGTGGGTATGGGCGTGGTCCAGTTGATCTTCTTTATTCTGGGCGCAGCGAATATCGCGTTGTTCGCGACGTTCAAAACCCCTGAATTCCTGATCCTCACGTTCGTCAGCCTGCTGGCGGCCGTTATCGCGATCCTGATCAACGCCCGCACACTCCGCCGCAGCATCGGCGTCGGCGACAATTGATTCAGCGGACAAATAAATCCGAAAAACGGGCACGTGCACGAACCAATTCCAAATAGGTTCGTGCACGTCACCGAATCTTTACAGTCGAGTCGAGCGCGTGTTGGGAGTTGGGGCGCTTGGAGCATTCATCTGAGATTTGCCGTTTCCGTTTTCTCGCCATCCCTGCCTGCTTTACGGAAACAACCCCAACTGCTTCCCGGCATCCGCCACCCGGCTGACGGCGATCATCATCGCCGCTGATCGCATCGACACCTTCTCCTTCACCGACAGATCCCACAGCCCGCCGAACGCGCGCAGCATGATTCGTTTCAACCGGTCGTTGATTTCGTCCAGTTCCCAGAAGTAGCTCTGGATGCCCTGCACCCATTCAAAATAACTCACCGTCACCCCGCCGGCGTTCGCCAGAATGTCCGGCACGACCGTGATACCGCGCGATTCCAGGATCTTATCGGCTTCCGTCGTCGTCGGGCCGTTCGCGCCTTCGACCACGATTTTCGCTTTAATCTCGTTCGCATTCGCTTCCGTGATCACGCCGCCCAACGCCGCCGGAATCAGCACGTCGCATTCCAGCGCCAGCAGCTCCTCATTCGTTATCATCTGGCCCGTGCAATGGTCCGACAGCCGATCCTTCGGACCCAGAGTGGTGAAGATTTTGTCCGGATCAAGCCCTTCCGGGTTGTAGACGCCGCCGTGTACGTCGCTGATCGCCACGATCTTCGCGCCCAATTCATGCAACGTTTTCGCCGCGTACGAACCGACA
>JANXLS010000541.1 GCA_025355035.1 Planctomycetota bacterium
CGCGAAGCAATGAAAGAAATCTTCGATCCCGAAATCCCGATCAACATCGTCGATCTCGGACTGATATACAAGCTGGAAGAAACCGATGGGAAAGTCGCGGTCGAAATGACGCTGACCAGCCCCCACTGTCCCGTCGCCGACCAACTCAAAGCGCGCGTCAACGAAGTTGTAACTAAACAAAAAGGCATTACGGCCGTCAATGTGAACATGGTTTTCGAACCGCCGTGGACCAAAGAAAAAATGACTTTCGAAGGCAAACTCCAAGCCTCAATGCTCGGAATCATGTAAGGCAAAAGTGCCGAGCGCCGAGTGCTGAGTGCCGAGTGCCGAGTGTTGAGGCTGCGCAAAGCGTTTAAACGCGTTCCAATTCAAACACCGTAATCTCCGGGCGGGCGTTGAATCGTACCTGCATTAAATGCCCCAGACCGCGGTTAATATACATCCGCCGGTTGCCCGAAAGGGCATATTCGCCGGCGACGTAATTCTGATTGAATACGGGCAAAACAGGAGGCGGGAGAAAGGGCGGTTTGCATTGTCCGCCGTGAGTGTGGCCGCAGAGAATCCAACTCGAAAATCCGTGCCATCCTGCCCGATCCACCGAATCCGGATTGTGGCTTAACGCGATGGCTGGCAGGTTGGGTTTCAGCGCCGCTGTCGCCGCCTTCAAATCAAAAAAACCCGACCAAATGTCGTCGAGTCCCATGATCTGCAAACCGCCTACATCCGCGACTTCGTTCCGAAGAACGCGCACTCCGGCCTTCGCAGCCAACCCGGCAATTGCGTCGGCAATGCGTGGATGGCTCCACTCGGGACCGTAATCGTGATTTCCCAAAATGCCGAACGTCCCCAACTTTCCGTTCGGCAGATGCGGAATCATCCGTTCAGCGTGTTCCAAAATCTCCGGAACACACGTCGCAAAATCGCCCTGATACAAAACGATATCGGGCGACAATGCCTTTACCCTATCGAAGCAGTGCAGCAGATAATCGTCCGAAACTTGAGTTCCGATATGCAGATCGCCGATCTGCACGAGCGTCGTGCCCGTAAGCGACTGTGGCAACCCGACAATCGGCATTTTCCGTCGAACAACTTCAACCCAATGCGGCTCCCAAAGCCACGTATACAGCCCCGTTGGAATCATCAGCCCAGCCACCGTCCGCGCAGCCCATTTGAGCACCCTGCGGCGCGAAACGTTTAGTAGAAGTTTCATTGGAAACCGCCTCGCGGGAATTAAAGACTATCGAAATCCAACGCGCTTGCCGTTCCTCAGAACTCAGCACTCCGTACTCAGCACTCGGCACTTGTCACTCGGCACTCTAGATGTGCACCGCCTGCCCGAACGCCTGTGCAGTCGCTTCCATCACCGCTTCGCTCAGCGTTGGGTGTGCGTGCATCGTCGCGAGAATTTCTTCGTACGTACATTCCTGCTTCATCGCCAAACCCATTTCAATGATCAGGTCTGCCGCGCGCCCGGAGAGGATATGCGCGCCCAGCAGTTCGCCGTGTTGCCTGCCGAACAGCAGCTTTACCAAACCTTCTTCTTCGCCGACGGCCAGCGCCATGCCGTTTGCGCCAAAGGGGAATTTGCCGACGACGTAATCCAGCTTGCGTTCCTTACACTGCTCTTCCGTCAAACCGACCGAAGCCAACTGCGGATGGCAGTATGTGCAACCGGGGACCTGATCCTTGTCGCATTCGTTTGCGTGTTTTCCAGCGATTCGCTCGGCGAGATTGTGGCCTTCGTAACTGGCTTTGTGCGCCAGCAACGGCGGTCCCGACACGTCGCCGATCGCGTAAATTCCCTTTGTGCTCGTCGCTGATTTCTTGTCCGCAGTGATGAAACCGCGATCAAATTTCACGTTCGCTTTCGGCAGATTCAAGTCTTCGACGTTGCCGGTCATGCCGACTGCGCTCAAACAAATGTCCGCATCGACCGCGCCGACTTCCTTGCCGTCTTTCGCGCTGATGATTTTTGCTTTGATTCCGGTCGCGGATATTTCGATCTTGTCCAGTTTACAGCCGGTGTGAATCGCGATGCCGCGTTTCTGCAGCGACTTCGCCAGCAGCGCGGACAATTCGCGGTCGTTGACCGGCAGAATTGTGTCCTGAAATTCGACGATCGTGACTTGAGCGCCCAACACCGAATAGAAGTACGCGAACTCGATCCCGATCGCGCCGGCACCGACCACCAACAAATGCTTCGGCATTTTTGGCAGCACCATCGCTTCGCGGCTGGTGATCACGACCTTGCCATCCGGCTTTAATTCCGGGAGATTCTTCGGACGCGCGCCCGTCGCCAGGACAATGTGTTTCGCAGTCAGTTTCTTCACGCCGTCCGACGTTGCGACCTCCAGCGTCGTCGGGCTGGAGAACGAAGCTTGGCCGACGAGGTGCTCGACTTTGTACTTCTTGAAGAGCCCGCCAATACCTTTATTGAGTTTCCCCGAGACTTCGCGGCTGCGACCCACGATCTTCGAAAGATCCCACGAGACGCCTTCGACCTTCAGTCCGAATTTCTCGGCGTGTTTGATTTCGTCGATCAATTCCGCTGAGCGGATCAACGCCTTCGTCGGAATGCAGCCCCAATTAAGGCACACGCCGCCGAGTTCCGCTTTTTCGACGCAGAGCGTTTTCAGTCCCAATTGCGCGCATCGAATCGCGCACACATACCCACCGGGCCCGCCACCCACCACAATCACATCGTACGTCGTATCAGCCATTCTCGTGAAAATCCTTTATCAAAAAAAAACCCGCACAGAGGACGTTATCATGGATTCAAAGCCAGTCAATTTTGAATCCAACCGCGATAATTAGTAGGGACTGTAATAATTGGTTATTGTGGCGCAGACTTCCATCCTGGAAGCCCTCATCGAATTGATGCGATCGCTACTCCTGCTTCAGCGGGGCTTTCAGAATCTCCTGAGCCTCGCGAGCGATGCCGCGGACGACGGGATCATCGTGTGTTTCCAGTTCGTGCAGGCGCGGCAATCCGGCGGAGTCGTGCATGCGCGCCAGAGCGACGGCCAGATTGTTTAGCAAATATTCGTCTTTGTTCGGCTTCGCGTTTTCGCGCTGATATGCGGCCTGCAAAAATCGAAGAATGCGTTCGGCGGCTTCAAATGTCGCTTTCTTCTGCATCTGGAATTCGCCGATGGATCCCAGCGATTTCGCGCACGCCCAGCGCACTCCTGCATTGGTATCGTTTTCGAGATGTCGATTGAGCGCGTCGGCCGCTCGAGCGTCGCGCATGAACGACAAGCCCATCGCCGCCCAAATGGAAATCGTGTTGTTTTCGTCCAGCGCCTTCAACAGCGCCTGATACGCACGCTCCGTATCGGCTGGATTCTTGAGCTTGGCACCGACGTGCCCGGCAGTGTACGCGGCCCACCAACGAATCGAGCTTTTTTCCTGATCCTGCTTGATCGAACCGCTCGGCGACCACGCTTCAGTCTCCTTGTCGAGGTCCGGATTTTCCATGATCTTGATTAATGCCGTCAACGTCTCAGGCACGTAAATGCGCGCGTTGTCCGATGCTGCAGTGGACGGTGTGATATGTTCGGAGAGTTCACGAGCGGCCGACCAGCGACGGCGCATGTCGGGGCTTTGCAATTCCAGCGCGTATTGTGCGGGTTCTTTGGGCCGAAAGAGCAACAGCCAGCCGAGGAAGAGAACCACGCAGATCGCTCCGCCTACCAACGACGGAAAAAAGACCATCGACATCAGAAAGCTTTTGCGAACTTCCGGCGGAAGATCGGTGATGTGAACGTCCTGCTTGCGAACGCCATCGGGCGTGGGTTCTCCGGATACTGTCGAACCCGGCGGTGGAGGAACGTAGGCCATTTTTCGGACTCACTTTCTACTTCGGTGCGACGTGAAAACGGCC
>JANXLS010000568.1 GCA_025355035.1 Planctomycetota bacterium
TGCCGTGCCGTTGCCATAAATCTTGATCCTCCATTGGGCTTTTGCGTTTTGGGCTTCACATTGATGACCGTTCAAATTTTCATACAACGACTCGCATAAAGGTCTCAAATTTTTAGCGAGAATGTCGCTAATTTGAAACGGCCGGGTTCGATCAATCAGGGATGGAAATCGTGTGTCGAGCGATTACGGATTGACATACTTGCGTGATCAGCGAGTATGAGCAGATATTAAATTCTTCAACCTCACATCACGATTGAGATCGTCATGCCGCTACCGTCCATTTTCGAGATCTGTGCGTTGCGCCCCGATGTCGGCGCAGGCAGGATCAAAGACGAAGAGTTTGCTGCCGACTTGTCGAAGGTCGTCAATGGCAAGGCTGTGCCTGATTTTCAAGAGCCGCCACTTTTTTTCAAGAACACGCACCCGACGCGCGGGCTTCGAAAGTTATTGGAATCCGTCTGCCGCCGCCTTTCTGGCACGGGTGGGGAACTGAATTCGGTCATTCGTTTGGACACGCAATACGGCGGCGGTAAGACGCATTCGTTAATCGGCCTTTTTCACGCGGTCCGTGGCATGACCGGCGTTGCGAAGCCCGAGGAATTTGTCGATCCTAAACTACTTCCCAAGGGCCGTGTTCGTGTCGCGGCATTGGATGGCGAAAACGCTGATCCGGCCAACGGCGTCGAACTCGAAAGCGGTCTCCGCGCCTATACGATATGGGGCGAAATGGCGTACCGGCTGGCCGGACGCGATGGTTACGAGCGAATTCGTCGAAGCGACGAGACGCACACAGCGCCTGGCGCCGAAACGATCGCCGGTCTTTTCGGCAATGAACCCGCGCTTATTTTGATCGACGAGGTCAGCGTCTATTTGCGTAAGGCTGCGAATCTGCACAAGAATTCAGCCGGTCAATTCTCGGCGTTCTTGCAGGCGCTGATCAAGGCCGTGACGACCACGCCGAAGGCGGCATTGGTGTGCACGCTCGCCGTTCGCAATGACGATCAGCAGGCCAAAGACGCTTACAAATCCGAACATCAGGAAGCGATGAATGCGTTTGAAGAAGCGCAGAGCATCGTGTCCCGCACACTTCTTCAAATCGATCCAACCGCCGAAGACGAGACGGTCGAGGTACTTCGCCGCCGACTGTTTGAATCCGTTGACACGGCCAAGGCCACCAAGGTCCTGGATGCGTACTTCAGTTTGTGGGATCGCAATAAAGAAACGCTTTCCGCTGATGCCGTCAGCGCGGAGATCCGCGAACAGTTCCGCCGGGGCTACCCATTCCATCCGGAATTGCTGAACGTCCTCACGGAAAAAGTCAGTAGCT
>JANXLS010000973.1 GCA_025355035.1 Planctomycetota bacterium
TTCGCGCCGCTGACGGTGATGTTCTCCGGGCAATCCAGCACCGGACCGGTCGTCAGTTATACGTGGGATTTTGGCGATGGGACGAGCGGCACGGGAGCCACTGTCAGCCACCCGTATCCCGTCGGAAGTTTCACTGCCATCCTGACCGTGAAGGACGCCGTGGGCAACACGAGTGTTTCGCCTGGGATACAGATTATTGCGTCGGCATCGTTCCTTTCGGCGATTGCTGTCGCCGCTCCGACGACGGGGGATGGTCCGCTGGCCGTTCATTTCTCTGCGGCGGGAAGTGGTGGCAACGTGTTCCGGTATTCGTGGGATTTCGGCGATGGGTCCAACCCGGCCAGCGGCGTTCAAACCGATCACACGTATGCAATCGGTACGTACAATGCGATTCTGACGGTGTACGATTCGTCGAATAATTCGGCGACACTTCCTGCGCCGATTGTCATAACGGCGAACAAGCCCGCGCCCACGGATGTGTATGCGCAGAGCGTGAAGGGGAGTGCGAGTTTTACCAGATCGACGAGCAACCAATTGCGGATTTCGATGATTGTTCCGGAATTGGTCCTCACGCCGCAGCAGGCGCGCGACGCGGTGAAAAGTGGCACTTACGAAGGCAAACAATTTACGGTTCGCATCGGGAAGACTGGCGCGGCACTGACGGATTTTTCCCCGAACGGCGGTGGATTCCTGCTGGATCGCCGCGCGTCGCAAATCAATCAGGGCGAGAGTTTCAAGATTGATTTCAAGACGGGTACGATCTCGATGTTGTTCCGGAATACCGCCACGCGGAATCTCGGCTCGCTGTATACGAGTTTGGGCATCGATTCAACGACCGTGTTGTTAACGAATATCATGATGCAGGTCCAAGTTGAAACGAGCAATGTTCGATACGGTGCCAACTATAATGCTGTTTACAGCGCAAAGAATGGCAAAGGGACGCTGACCGGCGGGGCGAAATAGCCAGTCGAACTTTATGCAGATGAAATCCTTCGGAACGGTGTTGCTGATCACGCTCTGCGGCATCAAGTCGCTCGTTGCAACAGAATCTGTCAAACCCTCGGCGCTGGTCGAATGCCAGGAAGCGCTGTGCGCACGCAGCGCAGCCGTGAACAGTGTCGTTGCGCGCTTGCGTGTCACGTTGCATGATCGGATCAAGAACAAGGATTTTGAACTCAACGGCGCGTACCTCGGAGACGCAGCAGGGAATTTGCGATTGCGCGTTACGACGGAGAGTGGGCAGCTGGTGCTCGACATGGGCATGCGCGGCGAAAAAGTCGATATTTGCATTCCCGGAAAATCGCTGTATCTCAACGGCACGCGCGAGGAGCTGCTGGATCATCCGCGCTGCCAACTGACGCTTCTTGCATATTGCGGTCGGGCGCGCGATCTGTTTTTTCCCAGCGTTCCCTATCAAACGAATGTTTCTCGCCGATCGTGTTCTGTGAACGGACGGGCGTATTGCAATGATATTGAATCGACGTCGCTCCAACCGCGCTTCTTGACACGGTTGACGTTGAATTTGACAAGCGCTGTGATTGAACAAAAAGATATTTACGCGCGTAGCGGGGCGGATGGGGGGCGCGTAGTGTATTCGAATTACCGGTTCCCCGTAGCGAGTGCGGCGGCGGGCAAGCCGGCGTATCCGGGACGGGTGACATTGCACGTTCCCCGCGACGCGTTCGTGCTGGAAATGGATGTCGAAGATTTGTCGCTAAACACGCCCATTGCGGCAACGAAATTCGCTATTCCCGTTCCGGACGGATTCAAGCACGAAGCGCTTACTGCGGCATTGGAGCGAAATCAGAGTCTTTGGGAGCAGTAAAACGCCGAGTATGTCGCCTGGAATCCATCGCGTTGAAATCGTCATCGGTTCTTCAAAAATATTTGTCGGCGTGGGGCGTTTTCGCTGTGCGGAACAGTGGGCGCGTGTTGCTCGCGTCCGCTGTTCTGGGATTGCTGGCGACGCCGTTTGCGATCCGGGCGCTGCGCAACATCGATGTCAATCTTTTCAATCAGGCATCGAACGATCTCAAGCGATTTCATCTGTTGCGCGAAGTGGCGGAGACGTTTGGCGGGGAAATGCTGTTCGCGGTCGCAACGATTCCAGACGAGCATTCGCCGAGCGATGTCGCTGAACTGAAAGTGTTTGGAGACCGACTGTCGGCGGAACTCGAAAACGTTGGGCGAAGCGACGAGGATCGAGCGGAAGTTGCGCCCAAATTACGCGACGAAATGGCGGCGTTGTCTGCCCAAAAAAAGAGCGCGGCTCCATCGCCGGCGACGGGCAGTGTGCCCGATGTGGATGTCGGTCTCGATTTTCCGAAACCGGATTCGCGTCCGGCTGGATGGCTGCGTAACGTTGAATGCCGGAGCGGACAGAGCATCGAGAACGCGTTGAAAACACTCGCGCGGCAACGGCCGTATTTACTGCTGGACGCGTCCGATGTTGCTGGCTTGAAAAAGATGTTTGATCCACAGGCACTTGACGCGCGGATGGAGGAGATTGCGAAGCTGGCAAGTGAATTGGAAGCGCATTCGCCGGAAAAGAAAAAGCTGTACGAAGATCCGCTCGGTATTTTGGAACTGACGAAAAAGGCGCTGGACGAGCGATTAAGAAAGCGTGCGCCGCCGTTGGCGAAAGATTCAGGCGGGTATTTTTTGTCGAGTGACGGAACGACGTTGGTTGTGATGGGGCGGACGGTGTTGCCAGCGTCGCGATTGGATTTCAATCGCGCGCTGATGAACGCTGTTCAACGGGCGGAGAACCGGGCGATCCGGGCGTTTCGCGAAACGAAACCTGCTCTTTCGACTGCACTGAAAAGTACATCGTACGGCGAACTTCTAGAAGGCGAAACGTCCGGGCGACTGGCGGTTGGTTTCACGGGAATGCCGGCGGTCTATGTTGAAAATGAGCGGACGCTCAAATGGGATTTGATTCTCAACACGGGGTCGTCGCTGCTGGGCGTGCTGATCCTTTTTCTGGTCGTCTACCGCAGTGTTTCGCTGACGTGGAAAGCGACGTGGACGACGGTCTACACGATTTGGTTGACGCTGGGCGTGGCCGGAGTGACGCGGGGCGGAATGAGTTTGCTGGGCGGCGCGTTCACGGCCGTGCCGGTGGGTCTGGGCACCGATTACGCGATCCTCGTTTACAACACGTATCAAAACCTTCGTGCGAAAGATGGGCTTAACCCGGAGGAGGCGATGCGCCGGGCTTTGGGGCAATGCGGGCCGAGCATCGTCACGGCGGCAGCGATTACGTCGATTGCGTTTTTTGGCGTCGGCTTCACGCACCTGAGCGGGCTTGCGGAATTCGGAATTCTGGGCGGCGCGAGCGCGCTGATCGGTTGCGCGGTGATGCTGCTGGTGCTGCCGGCTTCGCTGGTTCCGACAGGGGCGAACCCGTCGTCTACCGACGCGCCGATCGGTTCGGCGGGGCTGACGTTTGGGATGCCGACGCTGGGGCGGTGGCTCGAAAACAAATCGTTGCGATCTGCGGCGTTGTTGATTGGAGCGCTCACGCTGGCCGGCGGCGTTGCGTTGATTCGTTACGGACCTGATCCCGGCGCGGAGAGGGTCGCGGGTGTGCGCTTCGATCCGGAACTCGGCAACCTGCATTCGCTGAACAATCGCGCGATTCCGTTGCGCGAACGCGTGACGCAGCGCTTCCAGATAGGCCTGGGTGACATTGGAACGGTCGTCGATGCGGCGAACGATGACGCGGCTTTCGCGGCGCAGGAACGTGTTGCTCGCAGCGCGATGCCGTTCATTGAACGCGGCGAATTAACCGCAAACGGCAGCATTCTGGACTACATGCCTTCACCGCAAAAGCAGCGCGACAGCATCGCGGCGTTTGCGACGTTCGATGTCGATGCCTCGATTGTCGCGTTTCAAACGTCGGCGGAGAAACGCTTCGGTATCAAAGGGGCCGCGTTCTTCAAACCGTTTTTGCGGCGGTTGCGCGATTTCAAAATGTTGATCGCAGAACCGAAGCCGCTCACGCTGTCTGAAGTGCTCGACGGGCCGCTGGCAAACATTGTTGCTCCGTATGTGCATCTCAATGCTGATGGCCGCGTGATGCTGCGCGCATCGTTTTTGCCGACGGATGCGAAGCGATCGTCTCAGTGGTATTCAACGCTAGCCGACGCGTTGGAATCGCCGACCGTCGCTGGAAAAACGGATGCCGGCCGCGCGCGGATAACGGCAGCAAAAATGGTTGGCTTCGAATTGAAAGAATCGACGTTGCGCGATTGTGGCGTCATCACGCTGGTAGTGGGGATGTGTGTGGCGTTGTCGCTGGCTGCGGCGTTGCGTTCGGTGAAGTCCTGTCTGCTGGCGCTGATTCCGCTGATCTTTGCGTATCTCGCGATGCTCGCCGGGGTGCCGATTTCGCAGATGATGCATTGGGACTACACGTTGAATTTTGTGAACTTGATCATGTTCCCGTTGCTTCTGGGATCGGCGGTGGATTATGGCGTGTACATGGTTATCGCTTTCGATCACGATCATCCGCCGATCGGCGAGTTGATGGCGCAGACGGGGCGCTCGGTTTTGTATTGCATGGCGACGACGCTGATCGGGTTTGGATCGTTTGTGACGAGCAGCTATACGGGCTTGCTGTCGATGGGCGTTGCATCGCTATGGGGTTACGCCGGGGCGACGTTTGGGGCGCTGTTCGTTTTGCCTGCGGTGTTGGGGTGTTTGCCGGGGCGTTTTTTAAACTCTCGCAAAGGCGCAACGACGCAAAAAACGGCAAGCGAAGGTTAGAGAACAATCGAAAATTGAGGTGTGCCTGAAACTTTTGTTTCTAACGGTGTTTCTTGCGCTTTTGCGAGCGTTTATTTGATTAAACAGATACAAAAAAAACAGGCTGAACTCGTGTTGGCGAGTTCAGCCTGTTTCAATTCGATCCGAATCGGAAACGGCCGTTGCTTAGGCGGCGGTCAATTTCTTAAACGCTTCTTTGCGCTTCGCGCGGTGCTCGGCGCGGCGCGCCTTCTTGCGTTCCCAACCGGTGTGCTTCTTCTGTGCCATGTCTCGTCGGTCCTTTCCAAAAATGAATACATATTCAAGGGGCAGAGTTCTACCAGAAGGGCCAAGTAAATGACAGTGAATAATTACGCTATTTTTTAAGTGATTTGAATGCGCCTTATTACGCTTCAATCGTCTCAGGTACGAATAGACGCAAACCTAATAACTAAAGGTGATTGCATCGCTTTTGAGCAATATTTCGGCCTTTTCTCAAAATAATAGTTTGTTAAAACCGCGAAATGCTTAATAATCATGCGTCTGAGTTTTTGTCGAATTCACCGCAAGAGGCCTCGATGGACGCTATCGATTTAAAAGTTCTTGAAATTTTGCAGCGGGATGGCCGCGCCAGCCATTCTGAAATCGCCAAGACGGTCGGCCTGTCGGCGCCGTCGGTTGGCGAACGGGTCAAGAAGCTGGAAGGTGCTGCCATCATTCGTCGCTATGTTGCGTTGTTGGACCCCAATAAAGTCAACCGCCCGATTACCGCGTTTATTGCCGTCTCGCTCGATAAGCCGATCCACGCCAAAGCGTTTTTGCAGCGTATTCATGAGCTTGAAGACGTCCTCGAATGCTTCCACGTCACGGGCGAAATGGATTATTTGCTGAAGGTTCGAACGCGTTCAACCAGTTCGCTGGAAACGCTGATCTCCAGCGACTTGCGACCGTTGGATGGCGTGGTTTCGACTCGAACCAGCGTGATCTTGAGTTCTCCTAAAGAAGAGACGCGGTTTGGGTTGCAATTGGAAGATATTAAATAAATTAAACAACGGTTCAAAGTTCAAGGATCAAAGTCAAAGTTGAACAAACAAACTCTTGAATCGGATGAAATTCGCCGTTAACTTTGAACACTGAACTTTGAACTTTAAACTTTGAACCTTTTTTCGGATTTGAAATGAGCGAACCGCAGGTGATGGATTTGGTGACGTATCCCGATCCTTTTTTGAATCTACCGACGCGTCCGGTGACGGCAGAGGAATTGAGCGCGGGTACGGCGGGCGAATGGAATCTTGCTGAGCTTGTTGAGCGCATGAAGACGACGATGTACGCGAGCGAAGGCGTGGGACTGGCTGCTCCGCAAGTGCGCGTGGGATTGCGACTTTTTGTCTCTGATCCGTCGAAAGAGAAGACGGGTTTTTTTGCGATCTTCAATCCAGTGCTCGACAACATGGTCGGGAGCGATCTGGATGAAGAAGGCTGCCTGTCAATTCCGGGCGTTCGGGCGAAAGTCAAGCGGTACAAGTCGCTGAGGTGCTCGGGCCTCGATCTGAAAGGGCAGCCGATTTCGTTTGATTGTCGCGATTTGCTGGCGCGGATTTGCCAGCATGAAAACGATCATCTCGACGGCATCTTGTTCACCTCCAAGATCGGCATGACGGCGCGGTATTCGGCGGCGAAGCGGTTGGGCGAATTGGAAGAGGAATACCGCGAAGCGCAGGCGGCATTGAAGAAAAAGGCCAAGAAGTGAAACCAGGAACTGCGACCGCAAGGGACGGTTCTTGAACAGGAACCACCGATGATGGCGAGCCGCGAAAAGAAGCGCGCGTATGAAGGCAAGATTGCCGGCGCGGCGAAGAGGGTTGCGGCACCGTCGATTCCCTTCTGGCCGCGCAATCCGAAGAACTACAATCCTGCGATGGGCTTGATCGGCTGCGGCGGGATTACCGAAAAACATCTGGCGGCGTACAAGGCTGCGGGGTATCGCGTGGTCGCGTTCTGCGATCCGAACGAAGCGCGGGCGAAGGCTCGGCGCTCGCAATTCTATGCCAAAGCGGACATCTACAGCGAATACCTTGAGCTGCTTGAACGCGACGATATTGAGGTCGTGGACATTGCAACGCATCCGAAGGAGCGCGTGCCCATTATCGCGGCGGCGCTGTCGATGAAAAAGCATGTGCTGAGCCAGAAGCCGTTTGTCCTGGATCTGCACGACGGCGAGCGATTGTGCACGCTGGCCGATCAGCAAGGTGTGAAGCTGGCGGTGAATCAGAACGGGCGCTGGGCTCCGCACTTTTCGTATATGCGGCAGGCGATTGAAAAGGGCGTAATCGGTTCGATAAACGCTGCGCATTTCGGGGTGCATTGGGACCACAATTGGATTGCCGGAACGCCGTTTGATTCGATCAATCATGTGCTGCTGTATGATTTCGCGATTCATTGGTTTGACATGCTGACGTGTTTCATGCGCGGACGGAATCCGCTGTGGGTTAACGCGTCCGTCGCGCACACGAAAACGCAGCGCGCCAAGCCGGGATTGCTGGCTCAGGTGGCGGTCGAATACGAGAACGCGCAGGCGACGCTGGTCTTTGATGCGGACACCCAATTCGGGCAAATGAATGAAACGTACGTAACGGGCGCGTTGGGTACGTTGGTCAGCACGGGGCGGAATTTGACGAAGCAACGCGTGACGTTGCACACGAAAAAAGGCATCGCGCGTCCGGCTCTGAAAGGCACGTGGTTCAAACAGGGTTTTCACGGTACAATGGCGGAGTTGTTGCGATCGATTGAAGAGAAACGCGAGCCGTCGAACAACGCGCGCGAGAATCTGAACAGCCTGGCGCTGTGCTTTGCGGCGATCGCCAGCGCGGAGATGAAATCGCCTGTCGTTCCCGGGTCAGTCACGCGATTGGATTCGCATTGAAGCTGTCAGGCGTTGGAGCGTCGAAGTCTAGTTAAATCGGAGCCCGAAAACGCGGTGAAAAAACGTTGGACCTTTGCGATTGAAATCGTGCTGCTCGTTGCCGTTCTGGCATGGATCGGCAGCTTCGTTTTGGTCAGGAATCCATATTCGCCACCGAACTCCGTTGCCATCAAAGGGCAACTGAATGGAGCCAAGGACGGCATCGATGTTTATAAAAATGAAAAAGGTGAGATTCGCTTTCGCGCGGTAACGAAGGATGGAAAGCCGATCGATTACACGGCGGATGATTTCGCCAGGACGTATTATGAGGAGGGCCGTTCGCGGGCGGGTTGGGAGAAGTTGCTGAACATCTCGTCTCCTGAAGGAGCGGCGTGGGTGTTTCTGGGACTGCTGGGACAAGTGTTGTTTACGGGGCGCATGGTGGTTCAAATTCTGGCCAGCGAAAAGGAAAAGAAATCGGTTGTCCCGCCGGCGTTTTGGTGGATGAGCCTGGCGGGGGCGACGATGCTGCTGATTTATTTCGGCTGGCGTCGCGATCCAATTGGTGTGCTCGGGCAATCGTTCGGGTGGTTCATTTATGTACGCAACCTTTATTTGATCTACAACAAACGGGAAGGCGAGAAGCCAGCGGAGGCGGATCGGGTTGAATTGAAAGCCGTTGTCGCGCAGGAACCGAATTAAGACAACCCGCCTAAACCCCGAAAAAAACGAAAGACACGAAGGAATACATTATGCTGAAAACGCCTGCGCAATTGTCAGAAGAAGCTCGCAAAGTCATTCCGGAAGTGACGGTTGCCGATGTGGCTCCGACCGGCCAGCGACCGTTCCTGCTGTTGGACGTTCGTGAACCGAACGAACAGGCTGCGGGGATGATCCCGGGCGCGATTTCGCTGCCGCGCGGATTGATTGAAATCAGCATCGCCAAAATCGTCCAGGACGAAAACGCTCCGATCGTCTGTTACTGCGGCGGCGGAACGCGGAGCCTCTTCGCGGGGCAGCAATTGAAGAACATGGGATTCACGAATGTGAAGAGCATGGCGGGCGGATTCAAGGCGTGGACGATGGCGGGGAATCCGGTGGGGTAACGGCGAGCACTGAGTGCCGAGTGCCGAGGAACGGCTGGGGATTTCGTCTGTCTTTTTTGTTTCTATATCTAAACAGTGCGATCAGTAACGTAATCGAATAGACATTAAATGTCGACAAACCAAGAATCTGTCGATTGGAGTTGCATTTCGGGTGCAAGTCCGTAATTTCTCCCTCATCCCGCGCATGAGTACATGTGTCGGTCCTCTCTCCAACAGGAGAGGGGAAACGGCAACTACGCCGTATCCGCATTTCCCTTGCCTTCCCAAAATTTCCGAATATAAAAGTCGCGATCAAAATAAACAGAAGGTCCTATTCGGTGTGCTCAGTTCCGGGGGGAACGTGTGCATGAAAAGGGAAAGCGGTGTGAATCCGCTGCGGTGGTCGCCACTGTAACCGGGGACGATCCGTCACACATCCACTGATGCAAGCCACACGCTCAACTCGCGCGTGTCGCCGATGTCAGGAAGGGTGGCGGGGAGAATGATCCGGAAGCCAGGAAACCTGCCGAATTTGGCCTTCACGCATTTCCTCGAACCAAGGAAGCGTGGAGCGGCTTTGTCCCAATCGTGTGGACGAAGTCTAGCACCCTCCACCACAGGGAATGCGCGTACCCATCAATTTTCCGCCGATCCAGCGGAAGAAGGGGCTCGCTATGTTGTCTCGTCTCATCGTTGTATTGTTGTTACTGGCCGTATCACTCACCACATTCGCGGAAGAAATCAAACCGGTCGCGCCTGAAAAGGCGGCGGTTCCAGCGGTTATTCCGCCGAACGAAGGGTCGTCGAAAGACGCGCCGGCCCCGCTGACTCCGGTTGTTGTCAGTGAGCCGATTGTAACGACTGCTGCGCGTATTCCGGAGCCGATTTCGAGCACCGGGGTCAGCGTTTCCGTGATCGATGGCAAACAAGATCGCGTCATTGAGCAGCACATTCAGCTCGCCGATTCGCTGAAGTACACGCCGGGCATAAATGTCAACCAGAGCGGTAAGCAGGGCGACTTTACAACGATGTTCACGCGCGGCGGGAATTCGAATCAGACGCTGTTTCTCTTCGACGGCTTCAAAGTCAATCGGCAGGGCGGAAACTTTAATCTCGGGCCGATCGATCCGGTCAGCATCGATCGCATTGAAGTGGTGCGCGGACCGTCGTCGAGTCTTTATGGAACCGATGCGGTAACGGGCGCGGTGAATGTCATCACAGCGAAAGGCGACGGTCGGCCGGAGTTGACGACGTCGGTTTCGGCGGGGACGTATGGCACGGATCGCGAAACAATTCAGATGCAGGGAAGCGAGAAGAAATTTTCCTACGACGTGGGCGCGTCACGCGTGCATCGCGATCAGGCGACATATGTGAATTCGTCGCTGGATCTGTACAATTTTTCGGGGCGGTTTGATTACGAGATCAACGACAATCATTCGCTGAAATTGGTGGTCCGGGGGCTGGATCAGCGCAAAGGATTTTACGAGGATTCTGCCAGCGGGTACGGGCCGGGCGTGGAGATCGCCGATCCGAACGACAAGATTCTCGAACACGATTTGCTTTTGGGCGTCGAATACAAAGCGCGGCTGCTGCCGATTTGGGACATGACGTTGCGGTTCGGGAGTTATTCGCTGGCGACACACAATGAATCGATCGCACCGAATCCGCCGTCGAACTTTGGCGGTTTTTCGCAGGGCACCGGACGCACGTATACAAAGGAAAAGACGCCGCAGGCCGGTTGGCAGAACGACATCACGGCGTTTCAGGATGAGTGCGGGAACATCAAGGACGTGATCACGCTTGGAGCGGATTTTGAATCGGATCATTTCGATCAGGAAGATTCACAGTTCGGCAACAACGTGGCGAAGAAGCGCGACACGTGGTCGCTGTATGCGCAGAATCATCTTGAATTGTTTCAGCGCGCGTTCATTACGGGCGGAATCCGGCGCGCTCAGGACGAGCAGTTCGGGGAATTCACAACAGCACGCGGCGACGCGTCACTGCTCTTTCCGGAGACGGATTCGCGGTTGCACGGTTCGGTTGGCACGGCATTCCGGACGCCGAGTTTTTTTGAATTCTATTCGGCGTTTGGCAATCCGAATTTGACGCCGGAGAAAAACACTGCATACGATGTGGGCGTCGAACAGCATTTCTGGTGCAAGAAAATCACGCTGGGAGCGACGTACTTCCACAACCATTTCACGAACCTGATCGACTTTAACAAGTCGTTCAAATTCGACAATCTCCGCACGGCTCAGACGCGCGGATTTGAATTCAACGCGGAGATCAAGCCGATCGAACAGTTCACGCTGCGCGGGACGAGCACGTTGATGCACACGGAAGACGACAACGGGCAGGCCCTGCTGCGACGACCCGGCGCGACGTATACGGCTCAGGCGATTGCGCACCCGGTCTGCGGGTTGGATCTGTCGCTGGATCTGATTCACGAAGGCGCACGCGAGGATCTCGGTCCGGCGCCGAAGAACGCGTTCGCTCACGTGATCAACAAATCGTTCACGCGCGTGGACGTGGCGGCGAGCTATCGATTCCTGTGCCACTGGCGCGTCTACGGTCGAGTAGGCAACGCGACGAACGCGCATTATGACGAAGTGAAAACGTTCCCGTCAGCGGGATCGAATTTCCTAGGTGGGTTGGAATTTACCTGGAAGTTTTAACCGCGAGCGCTGATCGTTCCGGCATCACTGTACGCAGAACGGGATTTCGATCCCGCTTTATTTTTCGACGCGAATTATTCAGTGGCGGGACGGAAGCGGAGGGCGACGCGTTCAACGCCGCCGCGCGGGCCTTCAACCGGTTTGTAGCTGGACGTTGCGGCGTCCCAAACGGCTCGGGTCGGGTAGGGAAAAAGGGGCATCTCGATTGCGGTCTTGGCGTCGCCCGCGCGTTTTCCTGGAAGCGCGTTGGGAGCGGTGCCTTTTTCGCGCCATTCTTTCATGGCATCGAAAAGGTTCGGGGATTGGTTGATTCCCGGGCCGCCGCCGCCGTGGCCCATGCCGGGGATGATGTAGAATCGCGCGAAGGACTGTGCTTTCTCGAGGCTGCCGCACTGTTCGATCACGCGCTCGTAATAGTCGAGCGTTGCGTGGTAGGGAACGATGGAGTCGGCGGTGCCGGAGGAGAGGAGGATCTTTCCGCCGCGTTTGGCGAAGGCGCTGAGGTCCGGATTTTCGGCGTTGAGCCAGGGAGCGAGAGCGGCGGTGTAGGTGTCGAAGTCCGCGCCGAAATTGATGTCGTCGGTTTTCTTTTCCGCGCCGAAAACCCAATTGAACAAATAGAGATGTCCGTGCGAGGCTTGAATGGAGCTGCCCAGTGGGATGCCGTTGAAGATGCGTTCGCCGGTGACGGCGTGATGCGGGCCGTCGAGAAGTTTGCGCAAGGCCTCCGCGTGTTCTTTCGTGAGCGTCGGATCCATCTTTAACGCCAGTGCGATCACGGCTTCAATGTCCTTGGCGTTGCAGCGCGGGTCGGAGACGAATCGTCCAGCCGCCGTTGGATTTTCGCGCGCGGCCATGTATTGGGTACCAGCGGCGATGACGGCGTCCTCCTGCGTTTTGGTGAAGGGACATTTCTTCAAAATCTGGTCGTTCCACAAAAAGTAAGCGTGCAGCGGTGTTCGGCAATGCGCGGGAACGGCGGCGACGATGCCATCGTAGTCTTCGGGGTATCGTTGTGCTTCCTGGAGCGCCTGTTGCCCCCCGGTCGAACCGCCGTTGAAATACGAATAGTCCGGCGCTTTGCCGTAATACGCGGTGACGAATTGTTTGGCGACGACGGTCATGAGGTGTGTGGCGCGGAAGCCAAAATCCTTCCAGACTTCTCGATTGCCGATGCCCGAGTTGGGTGCCGGATTTGTGCCCATGTCAGTGGTCGCCACGGCAAAACCTGTGGAACACGATCCTGCCAAACCGCTGGGATTGATGCCTCCCGCGGCCCCTCCGTTACCGAGACCCAAAAAGCGGCCGTTCCATTTCCCTGCGTCCGGCAACCAGATTTCGATGCGAATGTTGGAGCCGGGGGCGGGATGGAGAACCATCTTGATAACGGTGCGGGGCGGGAGATTGTTTCGAAGCACTTTTCCGTCGGCAGCGGTCAGCGCGGGCGAATCGTCGTGCTTAATTGAGGTGATCGTGGCAGCATCAATTTTAAGATCTCTGATCGCTGCGAGCGGATCCTCTTTGGACGTCTCGGCGCGGACTGTGGCGCTGGCGAGTGACGCCAGAATGTAAAGCGTGAATAGAATCTTGTTCATATTGATGTCCTGGTTAGCGTTTGCCGAAACAGCTCATTGGCGGCTATCGTTTTCGAAACCAAATACCGTATACCATATACACTGGCACTCGACGAAAAGGCGATTTTCATAAGCGGGACCGTGCGCGCTCGACGTAGTTATGGAGTTTGGAGGTGCAAAACGAGCGGCTTCAGCCGGTAAACCTCAAAAGACGAAGAGTTCCCTTGATTTGGAATTCGAGTTGTTGGTGAGAAGGTGCTCGTTTCCCAGCCGCGACCCGGAAGCCTCAAAATGGCAGTGCTCAAGGCCAGGCTTGCTGCTGGAACGCGATGTGGTATTTGCGAAACGCGATGCTAACGGGAACCCTGCATGGCGAGACTAGAAGCTTAACAATAAGGGACTGGAGCAAATGCGCCCTGGAGGACTCGAACCTCCGACCCGGTGATTAAGAGTCACCTGCTCTACCAACTGAGCTAAGGACGCTGCTTGAAAGGAGAGAATACAATACTCAAATGCGGGGGGATGTCAAGTCTTTGGCTTCATAATTCTTCACTTTTAAGAGGATTTTTTGGGGTGGGCGAAATGGATTTATCGATTCGATGTCCTTTCGGTGAGTTGACGACGGGGCGGTTTGGCGGATAATATTAAGGGACAATTGGATTTTGAAACCTTGGACGGAAATGAAACGACTTTGAAAACGCACGACACAAACCCGCCGACGGTCTCGTTCGAAACGGCGTTGAGGGAACTTGAAGATACTGTTCAACGCCTTGAAGCGGGGGATTTGCCGCTGGAGGAGAGCTTGGTGCTGTTTGAACGCGGGGTGGGGTCGCTGAAGCGGTGTCATGCGGTTTTGGATCAGGCGGAGAAGCGGGTGCGGTTGCTGATCAAGGGTGCGGACGGGAGCGCTGTGTTGGAGGATGTGACGCCGACTGGGGCCCTTTCGAGCGGTGTGACGAGTGCGGTCGCGGCTCCTGCTCGTAAAAAATCGGTGAAGCAAAGTGTTGACTTGGAGGCTGCGACGCGGCAAAATATGGGACCTATTCAGGTATCACAGTCCGGGAAGCGGTCGGAAGCATCGGCCTCGGAAGGGCTATCACCGTCGGAATCGGGCCACGAAGAAAGTGGCTTGGGAGGATCGCTTTTTGGCGTCTCAAAATAGAACTTCGAACCCGCGTATGCCAGAACGTTCCAGCGTAATCGGGGG